>JAAZXD010000029.1 GCA_014240355.1 Roseibacillus sp.
CGCGCCCGCAGATGTTCCTCGTTGAGGGCTCCCAACAAGTTGAGTTGCCGGCGTTGCGCACCATAGTCAAAGGTTCGGCTCTTGATGTGAGGCAACAGCTTCTCGATAGCCATTTCGCGAGTGATGATGCTGGTCGCCTGGTAGCGGGCGGGCAGGAAGCCGTTGCTCCAGAGGGCCGGCCCCACCACCGTTCTCGGGCTGGGCCGCAGCACCACGTAGCCCGGGAGGTTTTCATTTTCTGATCCCAGTCCGTAGAGCGCCCACGATCCCAGCGACGGACGGGTGGGCTGCACCACTCCGGTGTGCATCTGCAACAGGGCCGGCTCATGGTTCGGCACGTCGGTGTGCATCGATCGCACAATGCAGACATCATCAGCCAGCTTAGCGAGGTGCGAAACGCTCTCACTGAACTCCAGCCCACTCTCCCCGTGTCTGGTGAACTTGAAGGGCGAGGGCATGAATCCTCCCTTTTTCCCGTCGCGGTAGAGCTTCTCGGCAGGTTTCTGTCCCTCGTGCTTCAGCAGGGCCGGCTTGGGGTCGAAGGTATCCACATGGGAGGGCCCTCCGTTGAGAAAGAGAAAGATCACCCGCTTCGCCCGGGCCGGGAGGTTTCCCTGCAGGTTGAGGGACGGATTGGCCGCGAAGGCCGACCCTCCCTTCTGCTGCATCACCCCGGCCAGACCAAGCAGACCCGCACCCCCGGCGAGGCGGCCAAGCATCTGACGCCTGCTTAATCCTGAATAGCGGGGTTCAATCACGGTAGAGAAACGCGTTGCTGCACAGTAACACCTGGGCGAAACCTGCCCAGTCCCGATCGCTCGTGGAGCCCTCAAAGTAGCGAAGGCTTCCAGCCTGCTCGCTCGCACTCGGGTTCCGGGCGAGCACCTTGCGGAAGAGGCTCTGGATCCGCTCCTCGCCTTCAAGATCCTTATCCAGCTCTGACAACCTCGCGGCCCGGGCCGCGACAAAGGGACTATTCAGAAGATAGAGCTTCTGCATCGGGGTAGTGGTTACCACCCGGCCGGCCGCATGCACATTGGCATCCGGATAATCAAACTGCCTCAGGAAGGAATCCAGTTCCTTCCGGCTGATCCGGGCATACACCGTCCTCCGTAGGTTTTTCTTGTCGCTCACCTTCAGGGACGCCCCCCCGGGATCGGCGGACTCCAGCTCGCCGCTCGCCGCCAGCATGGCGTCCCTGAGCATTTCCGCACTCAGGCGCCTCCGGTTCATTCCGGCCAGCAGGGTATTATCCTTCTTCCGGGTGGTGGCCTGCCGGTAGGTGGCGGAGAGCACAAACTCGCGCACGAGCGCCTTGAGGGACCACCCCCCTTCCCGGAACTTGATCGCGAGGTAATCGAGCAACCCGGGATGACTTGGCCGATCCCCGGTGCTACCGAAGTTACTCGCTGACTTTACCAGCGGAACGCCGAATAGTTCCCCCCACATCCGATTAACCATGACGCGGGCAGTCAAGGGGTTCTCCGGATCGGCGATCGCCTCCGCCAGCTCCCTCCGGCCGCTCCCTTCCGCAAAGGTGCGCCGTTCGCCGCCCCTGGCCAGGACCTTGAGGAACCCCCGCGGCACCACCGGTCCCTTCTCTTCCACATTACCACGGACAAAGACGTTGAGATCCTGGACCTTGGACTCCTTCACGACATGGAAGGTCCGGTCTCCAACCTTCCGGCTGTCCATCGAGACACTGGCAAAGATTCCCGCCATGGCATGGTAGTCCTCGGTGGTGATCGGATCGTAGAAGTGATCGTGACAACGGGCACAGGCAACGGTGAGCCCGAGAAAGCCCCGCGTTACGGTGTCGACCCGGTCCTCCCACTCCTCGGCCTGGACGTCAAGCCGCTTACGGTTGTAATACTGCGGACCGAGACCGAGGAATCCGAGCGCCGCGAGGTCTTCGTCCCCGTAATGGTCGGCGGCCAGTTGCAGGCGCACGAACTGGTCAAAGGGCAGGTCTCGATTGAAGGCCTCGATCACCCACCGACGGTACTCGTGCGAATGGGGATAGAAAAACTTGCTGTTATTGCCCACCTGGTGCGCCTGGTCTTCCGCATAACGCATGACCGGGAGCCACATGCTGGCAAGACGTTCACCGAACTGCGGCCGGGCGAGTAGCAGGTCGACGAGTTTCTCATAGGCCCGGGAATCGCTACTGCCCACAAACTCCTCAACCTCCTCCACGGTGGGCGGCAATCCGGTGAGATCGAAGCTCAGGCGCCGGATGAGGGCAATGCGCCCAGCCTCCCGCTCGGGTTGCAGGCTAGCATCTTCCAGACGGCGCAGGATGAAACGATCGAGATCTCTTTTCGGCCAAGACGCCAGGCCAACCTCCGGCAGGGCTTCAATGCGGGGAGGCTGGAAGGACCAGAACTGGCGCGCCTCCTCCCAATCGATGATCTTCTCGGCATGGGCCGGAAAGACCCCACCCGCAAGCAGAAGAAACACTACTATGGCCCCGGACCCACTTGGCACGACTCCATTACGCACCATAGCCCCCTGATATCACAGCAAAAAACCCCCTTGCTCGGCTTACTACCGATCCCCTGCGCTCAGGTCCCAACAACGGATCTCCTTGTCATTCCGGCAGTAAACCCGGCCGTTGGCCAGAGCGGGATGGGACCAGACCAGGAGCCTTCCCGCCACCGTGTGGGTCGACTCGATGATCCGGGTGCGCGCGATTTCCCGGTAACCCTCCGGCAATAGCCGGGCGCTGATCATCTCCCCGTGGTCGTTAAAAATGAGGGTCTGCCCGGATGGTTCATGATGCACCGTGAAGGCATGAGGCCAGGGACCGCGTCCAGAGCCATCCGCCTTGAGGAGAGGTTTCCGAGTTTCCCAGATCCGTTCACCCGTCTCCATCTTGACACACCGGAAGAAGCCACGCTGTCCTCCGGAATAGATATAGCCTCCCTTCGTCCATGCGGTGTTCATCACCCCGGCCACTCCCTTGCGCAGATTACGACCCCACGCCAGGCGGGCCGACTTCCCATCAGGCGCCACCTGCACCGCACCTGACTTGTTGTTGTAGCCCATGACGAAGACGAGGTCTTTCCAGACTCGGGGTGCCCCGATCGCCATCCCGTATTCCGGCTTGAAGGGCACACTCCAATGCACTGCTCCGGTGCCCGGATCCAGCCCGTTGAGGTTTTCCGCATCCCAGACAAGAAGCTGGCGATGTCCATTGATGGTTTCGATCACCGGCGTTCCGTAGCCGGCTTCCCGCGCATTGAGGGCCTTCCACTTCTCCTCACCCGTCCCACGATCAAAGGCCACCACCGTGCTTCCCTGCCCCCCTACCGGGCAAATGAGCAGATCTCCATCTACGATCGGATGTCCGGCAGTTCCCCAGAGCGGAGTCTCCAAATCGTAATCCTTCAGGATATTCCTGTGCCAGATCAATTTGCCCCCGTCGCCCGTGTAGGCATGCAGGTGCCCTTCCGCTCCCAGGGTATAAACCATGCCATCATGCACCAGGGGCGTGGTGCGCGGACCAATCGCGTAGGGATAGACCGATGAATAGTCAGCCCGGTAGCTGTGCTCCCAGACAACCTCCCCACTGGCCTCGTCCAGGCAGAGAATACGCTCCCAACCCGGGATCCGCCCACGCACGAAATTGACGTTGGTGCCGGGCTTCCTCTTCTCCGCCACGAAGGGCTTGGCCTGACGGTCCATGAGAAAGACCTTTCCATTCGCTACCGAGGGCCCGGCGTAACCACTGCCCACTGGCACGGACCAGACCAGACGCGGCGCACGTTTTGCGAAATCGAGTTCGACATCCTGTTCCCGCCACACCGCATCACGGCCTGCTCCCAGGTATTGCGGCCAGTCCTCCGCAAGGGAGGCCGTGCTCAAGGTCATCATGGCGAGAAGAAACGGCCTCACTCCTCCCTCGTCCCTCAAATACGCAGTCCTGTCAAGATGCCTCGCAGGGAGGATGCCCGAGCACTGCCGGATCGACCTGCTGACCAGTCCTGTCAGTTCGGCTCCGCCCGCTCTTTCCCCGCATCCCCGGCCGGGGCGGCAGGGTTCGTCGATTTGGGAATATCCAGCCCGGCATTGATCACCTTGGTGTTGGCCCACTCGTCCCCAAGCCGCAGAAGGGGTCTGGGATAATCCTGACGGGTAAGAAGCACGAATAATTCCACGAGGGGAAAGAGAGGAATGACCAGGATGGCATTGCGGACCAGTCCCGGGCGCCAGTTCCCCTCCAGACTGACTCCCTCCATGGTGACAGCCTGAAGTTTCATTGCTCTCTTGCCCACGCTCTGCCCCTGGAGAAAGGAAAGCGAATCACGAAAGATGATGTAGCCCGCACCCACCACCCAGGAAAGTTGGCTCCCGATCTCGATAAAAGGGAGGATGCTGAGCAACTGCACGGCCCACGCCAACCCTGCGGCAACGATTCCGTCAATCAGGGTTGCCAGCAGACGGTTCCCCAGGGTGGAATCCGCCCCTGGCACCTGCCGGTTCGCATGGGCAGACACCGGGAGATCAGGATCGTCCGCACTTGAACCTGGATCCACCGACACCTTGAGCGGAGCATCCGGTCCGCTCCCGCTCCCTGCCAAAGAAGAGGGCCCTACGGTCTTCGCCACGTCCGGAGGAGGCAACGTCCCGGGCTGTTCTTCAGAGTCAGAATGCGATTTCGGAGAATCCTCAGCCATCACAGTGGAACCGTCCTTCAATGCGCAGCGAAGGTCGAGGCCTATTCCCGCATTCCCCCACTGGAATCAGCTCTATTTGCCACCCGGACAGAATTTCATGAAATGGAAGCTTCTAACAGAGCATCATCCGGAGTAAGTCCGCCGTCCCCTTACATTCTGCATCATGCAGCACCCCTACACCCTCGTCCTCCTTTTCACTCTCGCTGCCGTTCTTGCCCCGCCCACGCCGGCAAGGGGCGCTGCTGACCGCAACGGTGAGTCCTCTGCCGAACAGCCTGCCGAAGAGCCTGTTCCGGCAAAGACAGAGATAAACACCCCATCAAAACCCAAGCCGGCTGAAGGCAGGCAAGGCGGCAGGAAAAAACGCCCTCTCAAAAAACCCATCACCCCTCCTGACTACGCCCAGTGGGAACAGTTGAACATGGGGAACCGCAAGGTATCCCATGACTGTCAGTGGCTTGTGTTCGACATCAGTAGAGTGGATGAAAAGAGCTCGCTCCATCTCCACCGCATCAAGGGAGGAAAAAGCAAGGAGCAGGAGGTGTTCGTCCAGGGCGAACGTCCTGTCTTCTCCAACAACAGCCATTGGCTGGCGGTAACAATGGGAAAAAGTCCGGAGGAGAAGAAAAAAGACAAGGAATCCAAGAAGCCTGCCTCCCCTGGCGCTACCATCCATCTTCGCTCCCTGAGTGATGGGAAGACCTCGGAATTCAAGAATGTGAGTTCCCTCACCTTCAGCCACAACAGCCGCTTCGCGGCTATCGAAGTCATTGGCAAACCCGCTCCTGCCCGTCCGGGCGTACCACCCTCACCTCCCGCGCGGGCCCTGCTCGTTCGTAATCTCGCGTCAGGGAAAGACACTACCTTCGGGAATGTCACCAAATTCGCGTGGAGCCGACAGGGCGCTTTTCTCGCCCTGGTCGTCGATTCCCCCAGTATCAGTAATTCGCTTCAGCTCTTCGATCCGGAGAAGGAAACCCTCAGGACCCTTGAGAGCAGCGATCAGGACTATGTCGGCTTGCTCTGGCGCAAGGACTCCTTTGACCTTGCCGCAGCCCGGCAGATGAAGTTCGGGGATAAGGAGGACATCTCCCACACTCTCCTCTCCTTCCGCGATCTCGACAAACCGGCCAACCCTGCCAGCGGGCGGTCCGTCTACGACCACCGCAAGGACTCCTCCTTTCCCCCCGATCACTACCTCACTTCCAGCCTGAGCTGGGCGCAGGATGGGGAGGCGCTCCACTGCACCCTCAGGAAATGGGAGAACAAGCCCAAGGACTTCCCCGCCTCCCGGAAACCGGCCGGGAAAAAAGAAAAGAACCGGAAAAAGAAAAAGCAGAAGACCAGAAAGGAGGAGAGTGCCCCGGCAGAAAACTCCACCCGGAAAGAGCAACCCGCCAAGGATGCGCCCAAAGCGGATCCTGAAAAGTCCAAGGAAAAGCCCGCAGCCCCGGCGAAGTCCCTCCGCGAGACCCTCACCACCCCCTCCAACGTGGAAGTCTGGCACTCCCGGGACGCCACTATCATGCCTCGACAGAAGAAGGAGGCCACGAAACGCAAGAACCCCGCACGCAAGGCGGTCTGGTGGATCGCCGAGGAAAAACTGGTCCAGCTTGAGAGCGAATTGACCGAGCGGGTCACCATCACCAGGGACGGACGCCGGGCCATCGGGCTGGACTCATCACCCCACGAGCGCTCCGCCATGTTCGGACCCAGCCTCCATGACGTCTACGTCATCAACACCGCCAACGGAAAACGCAACCGCATCCTGGAAGGAGTCAAGTTCACCCTCTCCACCAGCCCCGATGGACGGTTCTTTCTCTTCCTGCGCGAGGGACAGGTCTGGAGCCACGACCTCAAGAACGGAAAGCAGCGCAACCTCACCTCCAGTCTGAAACCCTCCTTTACCGACCAGAAAGATGACACCCTGGCGGTCGAGAAGCGCCCCTTCGGCAATGGCGTGTGGCTCACTGACAGTTCTGCCGTCCTTCTCTACGACCGCTACGACATCTGGCTCCTCGACCCCCGGGGAGAACGCGCCCGCAAACTGACTGACGGTCGGAAAGGGAAGATCCGGCATCGCCTGTCCCAGGCCAGTTTCCGCAAGGATAATGACGGGGCCATCGCCCCGGGGGATCGCCTCTACATCGGTCTCTCCGCCGAACACACCAAGAAATCCGGATACGGCACCCTCACCCTCGGGGACAGAAACCATCCCGCCATTGATTGGAAAACTCACCTCCTTGAGGATGCCCTCCTCCTCTACCTTGAGCGCGCCCGGGATGCCGAGGTCTTCACCTTCACCCGGGAACGAACCGATCGATCCCGCGATCTTTTCCTTTCCGGACCCGGACTGAAGGCGCCACGACAGATCACCCGCACCAACGAGTTCCAGAAAAACTACCGCTGGGGACGCTCCAAGCTGGTCGACTTCAAGAACAGGCACGGCGTCCCCCTGCAGGGCGTACTCACCTACCCCGCCGGCTACAAACGGGGGAAGAAGTACCCCATGATCGTCTACATCTACGAAAAACGTTCGCAGGACCTGCACCGCTACTACATCCCCGGCGAGAAGCACCCCTACAACCCCTGCGTCTTCTCGGCGGAGGGCTATTTCGTGTTCCAACCCGACATCGTCTATCGCCCGCAGGAACCGGGCCTCTCAGCAGTGGACTGCGTGGTTCCGGCAGTCGAAAAAGTACTCGAAACGGGGATGGTGGATCCCCGGCGGGTGGGCCTGATGGGGCACTCGTGGGGCGCTTACCAGACCTCCTTCATCGTGACTCGGACCGATCTCTTCTCGGCCGCTGTAGCCGGGGCGCCCCTCACCGACCTGATGAGCATGTCGGTGAGCGTCTACTGGAATTCCGGCGGCACCAACGCCCGCATCTTCGCGCAATCGCAGGGGCGCATGAACAAGCCCTTCTGGCGGGATGCCGAGAATTACGCACGCAATTCCCCCATTCATGGACTGGACACCCTCAACACGCCCCTCCTCATCGCCTTCGGGGACAAGGATGGTGCCGTTGACTGGGACCAGGGCATTGAGATGTACAATGCCGCCCGCTGGGCCGGGAAGGACGATGTCGTCCTCCTCGTATATCCCGGTGAGAATCACGGCCTGCGTAAGGAGGAAAACATGGTCGATTACCATTACCGCGTCAGGGAGTGGATGGCACACTTCCTCAAGGACGAAACCGGCAGGAAGTGGATCACCGAGGGCAAGTCGTTCCTGGAGCGCGAAAAGGAAAAGGAAGAGCTCAAGAAGAAGGACAGCTCAAAACCTGCTCCTGGCAAGCCGCAAGCGAAAGCTGGCAAGTAACCGCACCCCGGGAAGCTGCCAGGGCAGGAAGGCGAAGCCCGAGATCTCCCTTGGGCAATCAGTGACTTCCTCGTAAAGTTGATTCCATGGATTCGACCGACGACGTCTATCGCAGAACCGATAAGTCCTGGTGGCTGTCCTTTAGTACGGTGTTACTGGTATGCCTGTCCTGCCTGTTGGCTGTCAGCGGAGCCTGGTTTCACATCATCTGGGTAGCCCCGTGGGCGATTCTGATTCCCTGTTTCTGGAACCCGCTGACGGTCCGGGTCACCGGGGAAAAACTCGAGGCTCAGCTGGGAATCGGCATCCTGAAGAAAACGATTCCCCTCTCTGAGATCAAAAGCATTGAGGTGATCGATGTTCCCCTGAGGAAGCGGAGACACAAGATCTGGGTTTGCTTTCAAGGAAGAGCTCTGGAGATCATCACCCGGGATGACGCGGTGCTCTGGCTCGGCAGCCCCGAGCCGGAGAAGCTGGCCTCCTTTCTCGAGAAGTGAAATACCTTCTTCGGAGGATGAGCCAGCTCCGGCCCCGCACGCCTGTGGTTCGCCCGGAGGGAGACCCTGCTCTCAGTCAAAGAGGCCGGGTTCTTCTCCTGCAAGTTGCTCCTCATCCAGGTAGCCTTCATCAGCGGGAAGTCCCTTGTCTTCCGCCGCTTCCACGGCAAGGGCGTCGCAGCACTCGTTCTCGGCATGACCGGCGTGGCCCTTGACCCACTCCCAGTGAAGTTCGTGCCCCCCGCATACCGCATCGAGACGCTTCCAGAGATCCTCGTTGCGGAGCCGCTGGCCAGGCCCCCGTCGCCAGCCGAGGCCCTTCCATTTTTGCAACCAGCCGCGAGTCATGGAATTGACGAGGTATCTTGAATCCGACGAGACCGTCACCCGGCAGGGCTGTTTCAATTCTTCAAGTCCTGCGATAGCGGCAAGTAATTCCATGCGGTTGTTGGTGGTGCGGGCGAATCCCCCGCTCAGTTCCCTGCGATGTGTTCCGGACTTGAGAACAACCCCATAGCCGCCAGGTCCCGGATTCCCACGGCAGGCACCGTCGGTAAAAATCTCCACCTCCTTCAAGGATGCGAATGTCCGCCGGATCCTTTGCAGAGTCGAGGAATTTGGTCCCATGCATCGACAAGGGAATGGCAGGCACGCACACTGCAGGGGATGGCCTTGGAAGAGATCGTCCTGGTAATCGACGAATCCGAACTCCCTCCCCGGGTTTCCTCCCTCATCGAGGATGCGGAGCACCGCCTCGATCATCTCTTCGACACCAACCGCAACCGCAGGGTCCCCCGCTTCCTCCCCAGCGATCCGGTTCTCCTCTACCATGTCCTGAGGTTTCTCACCGAGGAGGATCTCCCCGCCGGACGGACGTTCTGCGAGTGGGGCAGTGGCTTCGGCGTGGGTGCCTGCCTGGCCTCCCTCCTCGGCTACCGGGCTTACGGACTGGAGATCGAAGAAGACCTTGTCGCGCTCGCGAGGCAACTGGCCGGCGATCACGGGATCACGGTCGAAAACCTCTGCACGAGCTATTTCCCCGAGGGCTACGAATCCTACCCCGCCCAGGGAGGAGCGGAGTTGATGGTCCCTGAACCCGATTCGCGCTGGGAGGAAGCCGCCACAACCGTCCCCCCCTACGAGGGGATGGATTGTGAGGTGGACGAGATCGACGTCTTCTACGTCTACCCGTGGCCCGGGGAACAGGAGCTCATGCACGACCTCTTCGAAACCGTGGCCGCCGATGGCGCCATTCTGATTGCTTACTACGGAAACAAGGACATCGCGGCTTACCGCAAGAGGATAGGCGACGACTGGAAATAGCGGATTGCGGAATCAGGCCCTCGGCGCCTGCCTTCGCGACAACTATCTCATGGGATTATGGCGCCTGGTCCTTGATGTCATCGAGGGCAGGGAATTCCCGTCGCCAGGCAACCAGATCGGCGTGATCCAGCTCGCAGGAGAGCACCCCCTCGGAGTCACCAGCTTCCGCCAGAAGGCTCCCGTGGTGGTCCACGATGCGCGACCCCCCGGGATAGCGGAAGCGGGGATCGCTCCCCACCCGGTTAACGCCCACCACGTAGGCGAGGTTTTCAATCGCCCGTGCATCCAGCAGGGTCTTCCAGTGCCGGAACCGTGCGACCGGCCAGTTCGCACTGACCGTGAAGAGATCGGCTCCGTTGCGCACGCCCTTGCGAAAGAGCTCCGGAAAGCGGAGATCGTAACAGATCACCGGACAGACCGTAAAGTCGTGCCAGCGGAACATGGCCAGTCCATCCCCCGGGAGATAATGCCTCGATTCATCCGTGTAGGAGAAGGTATGATTCTTCTGGTAGAGAGCCACCGGGCGCCCGGAGGGATCGTAGACTGCCAGCTCGTTGCGACCCATCGCTGAAGAGGGGTCTTTGCTCACGAGGCCTCCGATGACGTGGCTTTCATACTGCCAGGCCAAGGACGAGAGGAATTTCTCGGTCTCGCTCCTCTTCCCTTCCGCCAACTTGGAAACATCCATGCTGAAGCCAGTGGAAAACATCTCAGGAAGCACGATGAGCGACCCCGGAGAAACAGCGGACTTGGTGAGAAGACGCCGGACCGTATCGAAATTGGCCTTCCGGTTCTCCCAGGCGATATCGAACTGCAGGGCGACAACGTTCATCTCAACGATCCTGTTTCCTGGCCCGCATTTCCGGGGATAGCGTTACTCCCCCTGGTCGGTGAGTCCGCACTGGTAATTCCACCAGGTCGGGTTGAGGGCCGCGAAGGGCTCCCTGAGATTCTCCAGTTCTTCGGCGGGACCGTGTATTTCAATGCGGATCATCTCGGCCAGGCTGAAGAGCCGATCCAGTTCCGGTCCCACGTTCTCGACATGAGCGAGAGCTCCGGCGGCTCCCACGTAGCCTTCACGGCAGAACAGTTCATCTCCGTTCAGCGTGAAATTATAGTAGAGGGCAGCCTCCTCGTTTTCCACCTTGGCGACAAACTCAGGCAGGAGGTCCTTCACCTCATCCAACTTGCCCTCGTGGATCTTGAAATAGGGGTGGATACTGACGATGCTGCTGTGATCGGCCATCTCGCAAGGATTGGGGGATCAAACCCGGGAGGCAAGGGTGAAACGGCCCCCTGCAATCATCCCCAAAAACGAGAACCGCGCTCCTGGAAAGAGCGCGGTCCACGAAGGATTTGTCTGTTGACCGCTGCCTAGGCGACCATGTCTTTCAGGTTCTTGAGCGGGCGCACCTTGACGACCCTGCGGGCCGCCTTGGCCTTAACTTCCATCATTTCGCCCGGCTTGAACGGATTCGGACGGATAGCCGCCTCCGTAGCTGGCTTATCCTGCACAACGATTTTGCAGAGCCCGGGGATCGTAAACTGTCCCGGTCCACCCCTGCTCACTCCCTTGTTGATCTCACCACTCAGCGCATCAAGCACCGAGGCAACTTGCTTGCGGTTGAAGCCGGTGGCTTCTGCTATATTGTTGAGGATCTCCGTCTTAGTTGCTGCTTTCTGGGACATGATTATTGGTTCTATTATTGATTTGAGTTCGAATGAAACTTCGCGTGAGAAACCCATGAATTTCCGAGGTTTCCGTCAAGCATTTCACCACGACCTCCGTGAATAATATTTTATGCCGACTCCTTCCGGCATGGACTCCTGGAACAATGCCCCCCGGGAAATGAGCGATGTGAGGCAATGTGAAAAACAGTCCGGGGCCCCTGAAACTTCCAGAAATGGTGCCGGGTCAGACGGTCTTCGTCCTCGACTACCCCCAAAACGTGATGACCGGCACCCGGGCTCCCTCTAACAGGTCATCGTGCCGCAGATTGGCTCAACATGGGGCCTCCCGGTCACCCCGCTATCCGGATACTGCAGCTTTCGAGGCCTCATTCCGAGCGAATCACGGGGTTCCCCCATCCATCAGACTCCCGATCCAGGACGCAACCGTTCGCAGCCCCCCAACCAGAGTAGACCCGACCAGTCCCCGGCCCTGCGGACCGCTGGAATAATTTAAAAAATCAGTTCCCACTCCCGCTGGACCGGCCACAAAAAAAGATCCCCGCCCGCTGCATTTCTTCCGCCGGCATGCCATCCGAAAACATTTTTTGCAGGTTTTCCTTCCTTTTGAGGCCTCCTTGGACCGTAGAACAGACCGTTCAAAAAGTCACTCCCAGCGCGCTCACAACCTGGAAGTCATGCCGCTCCCGGCCGGAGGCCGGGGTGCTATCGTAGGTGTTACGCCCGATTACCTGCAGGCTGAGCTTGTCGGAGAGGGCATGATCTATCCCCACCTCAGAAGTAAGGAGATAGCTCTTCCAGTCGGCCGTTTCGCCCAGCCAGGACAGTTCGACGAAGAGACGGGTCCCCGCAACCAACTTGTGTTCACCCTTCACTCCGGCATAGGCGCCCGAAAACATGTTCTCTCTCCCGCCCTGCTGCTCGGTCACGAAGGAGGGGCCGCCTTCTATCGTGAGCTTACTGCGCTCAGTCTCAAGCAAACGCCACCCGGCGTAGGGTGTGACGGCAATCCGCCATTCCACTTCGGCAGGCGCATCATGATCAAAATCACCACGCAGTCCCGCGAACCACTTGTTCCGCAAGTCGCGCTGGTAGTGGGCATCGGCAGCCAGTGTTTCCGCGCTGATTTCCCCCTTCCGCTCACCATAGCTCCCAAGGAATCCTGCCGCGAATTCGTCCCCCTCCCCTTCCCTCTTCAACTTCAGGCCGGTGTTGATCGAGCGCGCCTCGCTGTTGCCCCGGGAGTAACTTCCACCAAGGAGTGCGGTGATGATCCACCTGCCCTCTCCCAGCTCCAACCCTCCGAGAGTGGACTCCGGGGAGCCCTCTTCATGGGATTCGGGAAAATGGTTGTATCCGAAACCAGCAGTCACCAGCAGGTCTTCGTCGCGGCTTCCCTGCGCCTCGCCATAGTAAACAGCCTTGCCCGCCACCCGCAGCGACCACCTCCCTGCCAATTTCGATTCTACTCCGGCCTCCGCGGTGAGGATGAAGTTGCCGGGGTCTTCAGCCTCCAGTAAGGCGGTCAGGGACTGGAAAATTCGAGCCTCTTCCGTCACCTGAAAGCTCAGGCGCTCATGCAGGCGAACCGAACTGTAGCCACGGGGCCCTGCATCACGATCCTCCCACGTATAGCCGGGTCCCGCTTCCAGAATGAGCTTGAGACGCTCCTCATCGACCGCCCGCCACCCCAGAAGGGGCGTGACCGCGAAGCGCCAGTCGATCCCGGCCAGTGGATCGTAGAGGAATTCACTGGTGAGACCGGCGTAGACTCGCCTGCCGAATCTGCGATTGAGCTGAAGCGAGCCCTCCAAGCGCTCGTTGGAGCTCACCCCGTCGTCCTCTCCATACAGGACCGAGGCTGCGGCCAGTGATTCCCAGGGGCCCAACGTCCGCGTGACATCCAGGCCCGCGGTGGCACGGAGAGAGGCCGAGTTTCCGGTCGCCAGCGTCAGACCCACGTTCCAGCTCCCCTGCCAACCGTCCGGATCTCTTTTTTCTGCTGCCAGAGGGCTGATCAGCAGGCCGCCAAGCCAAAAAATGCGGAACGCAGGCATGCGGCCGGCTTACTGGCCCGGATGGCCGGCGTCAAGAGGCGGACCGCCCAGCCCACCACAAAGGAATCCCTTCAGTTTGGAACCAATCCGAAATCGGCGGATGGCAGGATCGCAACAACGACCTATCCCGGCGGGTTGACGATGCTTCACCTGACTTACGTTCCCGGAGAGGACGAACAGAGTGTCTTCCACGGAGCATGGACCCTGCGGAGAACAATGAAGAGTCAGGAAGCAACGCGGTTTTTCACCCCCAGCCAGGGGATCTCCTCCGGTTTCCACGGTAATTCCACTTGGTAGAAAGGGGCCAACCATGTTCGTATTGAGCCCGTGATCCTGAATCGCCACTTCATCCTGACAACCCTGCTCGGCATCACTCCCCTCCTGACCTTGGCCGAGGAAAAACCGGAGGAGGCCGCCGCCGAGAACAAGCCGAAGGCGGGGCACTCCCACCAGGGTGAAGCCTTCAATGAGGGCCCACGACACTCCGCCCTACCCATCAAGGACACCGGACAGATTTCCTTCCCGGTTCAGTGCGCCTGGGGGGAGGGACAGCAATTCTTCAACCAGGGAATCGGGCAGCTGCACGGCTTCTGGTACTACGAGGCCGAGCGGACCTTCCGGCAAATCGCCTCCCGGGATCCCAAGTGCGCGATGGCTTACTGGGGCATGGCCCTGGCAAACTGGGAAAACGAGAAGCGGGCCAAGGTATTCATCAAAAAGGCCGGCGAGCTGAAGGAGCACGCTTCTGAGCACAACCGCCGTTACATCGATGCGCAGGCCAACTATCTCGATGGTGAGCCCAAGGATGCCAAGAAGCGCAAGCAGGAGCTCATCGACGATCTCGAAAGCATCATCCAGGACTACCCGGATGACCTTGAAGCCCGAGCCTTCCTCTGCGTCCGCCTCTGGCAATTTGGCCGCAGCGGACTACCCATCCACAGTCACCAGGCGGTGGACGCCGTGCTGCAGCAGATCTTCGCGGTGAATCCAATACACCCGGCGCACCACTACCGCATCCACTTGTGGGACGGCAAGAAGGCCAAGGTCGCCCTCGATTCAGCCGCCAAGCTCGGTCACACCGCTTCCGGTATCGCCCATATGTGGCACATGCCCGGCCACATCTACTCCAAGCTCAAGCGCTGGGACGACTCCGCCTTCGCC
>JAAZXD010000002.1:0-21118 GCA_014240355.1 Roseibacillus sp.
GCGAACTTCCTCTACCTCATCGACGGCGAAAAACCGATCGAGGAAAAGGAAAAGACCATCGACATGTGCTACATCCTGCACGCCGATCACGGCATGAACGCCTCGACCTTCTCGGCGCGCGTCACCATCGCCACGCTCAGCGATGTGTACAGCGCCATCACCAGCGCCATCGGTACATTGAAAGGCCCGCTTCACGGCGGCGCAAACGAAGGTGTCATAAAGATGCTGCACGAGATTGGCGATCTGGATAAAGTAGATGCCTACGTCGAGGATTGCCTCACACACAAACGCAAGATTATGGGCATCGGCCATCGCGTTTACACTACACTCGACCCACGCGCGCCGCACCTCAAGCGAATGGCACAAACGCTCACCAAGGAATTGGGCGAGCCGAAGTGGATCCAAATGAGCGAGCGCATCGCCGAGTTGATGCTCGAGAAAAAGAACCTCAACGCCAACGTCGATTTTTATTCCGCCACCGTCTATTACAGCCTCGGCATCCCAACCGACCTATTCACGCCCATCTTCGCCATCGCGCGCACCAGCGGATGGACGGCCCAGGTCCTCGAACAACTCGAAGACAATCGGCTCTATCGCCCCCTCACCAAATACGTCGGCCCCCAGGAGCTCATCCCGGTCCCGCCGATCGGCGAACGATAGCGCCCCTCTGGCAACCCTCTCCGCAGTTCGCAGGAGATCGCATGAGGGCAGCCCTACGCGGCCTTCATCATCAACATTCGCACTCCCACCAGAATAAGGAGAACCCCGAAGATCCGGCTGAGCTGCTGGTTGCCCAAATTCCTCATCAACTCGGTTCCGTACCAGGCCGCCACCGCCGCCCCCAGGGCCGTGCAGGCCACCAGCTTCCAATCGATAAGCTCACTCTTCCTGATGACATGATTGGCCGTGCCCGCCAAGGCGGTCACCACCACAATGGCCAGGGAGGTCGCCACCGCGTGCTTATGTCCCATCCCAAGGGCCAGGACGAAGGCGGGGACCATGAGGATGCCGCCGCCCACCCCGCAAAGGGCTCCAATCAAACCGGCTGCCACGCCCACCAGGAGGCCAATCAGTAGGATTCTCATCTCCTCCAGAGCAACACGAAGATTCCGTTTATCAAGAACGCGTTTCGTTCGCTCCGTCCCGGCACTCCAGCGCGTCAGGCACTCTTGCGCTTCGGCTTTCTCGTCCCACCCATGGCCAGACTGGCCACCAGCCGATGGAGCACCATGCGCGGATCAAGCTGCGTGGTCACCAGGGACTTGTCAGCCTGCAGCACCGCCTCCAGGGCCTGGCGCATCTCCCCGGTCGTAAACTGTCCCGCCTTTTTGGCAGCGAAGAAGAGGCCCCAGGCATTCACAGTCCCGCTCTTGGTCCGGGGCAACCAGGCCTTTTCCCCGTCAGGAAGCCGGTTAAGCGCGCCGGAGAAGGAATTCCCATTGTGCAGGGGCAGGTCCGGATGAGCGTCCAGCAGCACCCGCACCATGAAGAGATTGCGCACGGTAGGAACGATGGCTGCGCGCATGAGCCCAATCGCACTCTCTCCCCGTTCCAACTGTGCATCCACCAATCTAATGGCCCGCACTGTATCCCGGCGTTCGAGGGCCCGGCTGATTTCCCACACCACGCCCTTGCGGCTGAGGGGCACCATCAAACGCACGTCTTCCAGCTCCACCATCCGCCTCTCTCCAAGATAAAGATTGAGCTTCTCCAGTTCGTTGCCGATCTGGCGCGTCTCTTCCCCGGCCATCTGCACAAACAGTTCAAGGGCCTCGTGATCGAAGGCGAGCCCCAGTTCCTTGGCCCGCGTGGTGACCATCACCGCCACCTCTTCCTCCCACCCGTCCTTGGAAACATCGATCTTGTCGAAGATCGCTATCTCCGCGTTCTTCTGCAGCCATTTGTAGAACCCACGTCGCTTGTCAATCGCGCTGGCACTGATCAGAAAGGTCACCTCCTCCCCGATCCCCGCCTTGAGCACCTCCAGCAGATCTTCCACCCCCTGCTTGGCACGCTCCGATCCCCCGGTGCGGTCATCGGCCAGAAAATTGGCCCCCTTCAACCACACGATCTTGTCCGCGCCGAAGAACCCGATGGTCTGCAACGCCTCGATGGCCCTTGCGCACACCTGGTAAGCCTCCTCAGAGTTGGCCACGACCCCCTCCACCACGTCATTGGTGAATTCTTCGGCATCGCCCTCGGGCTTGAGGTCATTGAAGAGGGCCAGGGCTTCCTCGGAGACCCGGCCGTCATCCGTCCCAATCACTGCATGGACCGCCCCCGGCATGCCCCCTGCTTAGATCCCCCGCCCCAAACCAGCAAGCCTGCACAAGAGTTACGGAAGGAGTGAATATCCCTTCTTCCGTGCCAATCGGCAAATATCGCAATCTTCGCTCAGTTTGGGGTCGCCTCCTCCTCACATTATCCTTACTAAACCCCTCCGGCCCATGAAGACGATCGTAACTCTACTCGCTGCCGCCGCGGCCACTGCCGCGGCCCCCGGCTCCCTCATCATTACAGGAGTTTTCGATGGCCCCCTCCCCGGGGGAGATCCCAAAGGGGTCGAGCTCTACGCCACCGCGGCCATTACCGACCTCAGCATCTACGGGCTGGAGACCGCCAGTAACGGCGGGGCTTCGGGCGGGGCCCCGGAGGCCACGCTTCCGGCCGGCAGCATCGCCGCAGGGGAATTCTACTACGTTTCCAACCGCGACGACGGAGACTTCGCCCAGTGGTTCGGCTTTGCGGCCAATTTCTCGAGCCCCTCGGGGGGAGCGGTGAACCACAATGGAGACGATGTGCTTCTTCTCTACCAAAATGGAGCAGTGATCGATTCGTTCGGCGAGCTTGGGGTGGATGGCAGTGACACGCCTTGGGAAACCCTCGACGGCTGGGCCTATCGCAACAATGGTGTCAGCGCCAATGGCGGCACCTTCGATGCCGCTGACTGGTCCTACTCCGGCCGCAACGCCTGGGATGGCGATGACAACTTTAATGGTGGCTCCGACAACGGGACCAATGCCACCGCAACCCCGCCGTTCCCCGCCGGCACTTTCCAGATCCCCGAACCCACCGCCACCCTTCTCGGAGGCTTGGGCTTGGGCCTGCTCTTCCTGCTCCGGCGGAAGAAGTAAGCGCTCCCCTCACTTACCGGGTCCGGCATCAGATGCGGGAGGGCTCCCGGAATTTTCCGTCTTCTTGGCACGCGCCTCCCGGAAAAAGCGCTGGAGTAATCCCACGCACTCGTCTGCCAGCACCCCGCCGGTCGCCTCACAGCGATGATTGAGAGGTGGGTTGGCCTCCAGCAGGTTGATCCATCCCCCTGCCGCCCCCGCCCTGAGATCGGGGCAGCCGAAGACCACCCGGTCCGGTCGACAATGCACAATCGCACCCGCACACATGGGACAGGGCTCCTTGGTCACGTACAGCGTGCAGCCGTCCAGGCGCCAGTCTTCCCTCGTATTCTGGGCTGCCGTGAGCGCCAGCATTTCCGCGTGGGCGGTCGCATCCCTGAGGGTCTCCACCTGGTTCCAGGCCCGCGCGATGACCCTCCCCTCCTGAACCACCACCGCGCCGATGGGAACTTCTTCCGCGGCGTAGGCCTTCTGCGCCTCCCGCAAGGCCTGCTCCATGAAGTAGGCATCACTGGTCAGGTCGATGATGGGCTCCTCGCTCACGCTACACAGGCAAGCACAACCGGCGAAATACCCAAACCCCCAAATCCCCTGAGGATCGGCCCGGGTTGAGCCCCCGCGGGTCAATGGGAAAGGGCCGCCGCGGGGCGCAGGTCCGGCAGGGCTTGTCCGGAAGTCTTGAATTGCGCGGCCACGCGGCTAAACCAAGGGGGTGAAGAGTTGGACTCCATCCGACCGCATCGTGGCGCCCTCCGTGCTGGCGGCCGATTTTTCCCGCATCGGCGAGGAGTGCTCCAGGGCCATCGCTGCTGGTGCCGACTGGCTCCACCTCGACGTCATGGACGGGCAGTTCGTGGACAATATTTCCTTCGGTCCCGCCATGGTGGGAGCCGTTCACGCCACCAATGACATCTTCCTCGACGTCCACCTCATGATCGCCCGGCCGGACCACTATCTTCCGCGTTTCCTGGAGGCGGGGGCCGACCTCATCTCCGTCCACGTGGAACCTGAGGCCGATCACGACGTTGCGGGCAGCCTGGCCGCCATCCGGGCAGCAGGATGCGGGGGCGGACTCGCCTTCAATCCGGCCACCCCCTTCGAAAAGGTCTTGCCCTACCTCGACCAGATCGACCTTCTCCTCGTCATGACGGTGGTCCCGGGCTTCGGTGGCCAGGCCTTCATGGCCGAGGTCATGCCCAAGGTCGAGGAAGCCGTCCGCCTGCGCGAAGAGCGCGGCCTGGCCTTCCACATCGAGGTGGATGGCGGCATTGATCCGCAAACCGCCCGCATTGCCGCCGCCGCCGGGGCAAATGTTCTGGTGGCGGGATCCTCCACCTTCAAGGCCCCGGACATCAGGGCCGCCATCTCCGCGATCCGGGAGGCCTGATCCCGGAACCATCGGACCCTGTTTCCCTTTACCGCGCCAACGGATTTCATCTCGTGAGGGCATGGCTCTGCCGTGTGCAACCCTTCGACTTTTTATGGTGATGATCCGACCATCACGGCTAGCTTGCCCCATGCTCCGTCCCGCCTTCATCCTGATTCCCGCGGCCTGGGCGCTGTTTCCCGCCCCTTCCCTGGCCCAGGAGGACCAGCCCGTCTCCGAACGGCCCAATGTGCTGCTCCTATTGGTCGATGACCTCAAACCGGCCCTCGGGTGCTACGGCGATCCCCACGCCCGCACTCCTCATCTCGACAACCTGGCGACCCGCGGACTGCGCTTCGAACTGGCTTTCTGCAACCAGGCGGTCTGTGCGCCTTCCCGCTTCACCCTCATGCTCGGTGCGCACTCCACCGTCACCGGGCTCTATGGGCTCGGCAACAGATTGCGTCACTCCCATCCGAAGGCTGTCACCATACCACAGTTTTTCGCGCGGCATGGCTATCGCACCGAATCAATGGGCAAGATTTTCCACATCGGGCACGGCAATGAGGGCGATCCCGAATCCTTCAGTGTGCCACACTTCCACGACAAGGTTATCGAGTATCTCGATCCTGCGAGCACGGAGGGCGGCAAGCTCACCAGGGAGGAAGCCTACTTCACAAACCAGCAGCTCAACCGCATCCACTCCCTGCCACGGGGCGCCGCCTTCGAGGCCCCGGAGGCCCGCGACGAGGACTACGCCGACGGAAGAGTGGCGGCCGAAGCGGTCAAGCGACTCCAGGCCGCGAAGAAACGCACCGTTCCCTTTTTCATGGCGGTCGGTTTTGTCAGGCCCCACCTCCCCTTCAGTGCCCCCCGGAAATACTGGAATCTGCACGATCCCTCCAAGTTGCCGCTCGCCCGCGACGAAGACCACCCCGCAGGTTCGCCCAAGATCGCCCACAAGCGTGCCGGGGAAATCGCCATGTATTCCCCCGTGCCACGCAGAAACGAGGACTACACCGTCAAACTCAAGCGCAAGTTGGTGCAAGGCTATTATGCCAGCGTGAGCTACATGGATGCCCAGATCGGAAAAGTGATCGCCGAGCTTGATCGACTCGACCTGGCCCGCAACACCATCATCGTGGTATGGGGAGATCACGGATTTCATCTGGGCGACCTCGGCATCTGGACCAAACACACAAACTACGAGCAGGCCAATCGCATCCCCCTGCTGCTAGTCGCCCCTGGAGTGACCAGGGCGAACACCGTCACCCGCCAGCTGGCGGAGAGCGTCGATCTGTTCCCCACCCTGGCGGAACTTGCGGGGCTTCCGGCTCCAGAGGTTCCGCAACCGGTGAGCGGAAAGAGTCTTGTCGCCGTCCTCAAGGACCCGGCCAGACGGGTCCGGGATCACGCCTTCCACTGCTACCCCAGAAGAGGTGGTGTGATCGGCCGCGCCATCCGCACGAAACGTTACCGCCTGGTGGAATGGAAGAAGCCCGGTGCCCCGGCCCAAACCGCACAATACGAACTCTACGACTACAGGGGACATCCCGTGGAGCAAAGGAACCTGGCCCACGAACAGGGGGAGGTGCTTGCCAGGCTGAAGGGGATCCTCGCCCGCTACCCGGAAGCGGTGGGGAGATAACAACCGCCGGGATCCCCTCCACCGACCAACCAGTTGTCGCATCTCCCGCTTGAAACTGGTCCCGGGGCGTTGTCGCACCCTGCGCGGAACCAAGGCCTCCGGGCTTTCCGCGACGACCTCCAGACAATCAGTCCGGCCTCCCCGGTTCCTCTCAAGGATGCTGCCCCGATCCAGTCTTCCCTTCCCTTCCGGAATCCGCCAGCATTAGAGACCTTGGGCCTCTCCCGCTTCATCTCTTTTCGCCTGCTCCTCCAGGTCAGCATCTGCATGCTGGGGCTCGCCCGGTTTGCCGGTGCAGGCACGATGCTGTTTACCGACCGTGGTGCCAGGCTCGTCCGGATTGCCAACCTTGACGGTTCCGGTTTGCAGACCCTCATTCCCTCCGCAGGTTCAAACATCCGCGGCATCGCCATCGACGTCCCTGGTAATAACCTGTTCTACGCCGACAACGGCGCCGACATCATTTACCGGGCCCGCCTGGACGGTTCAGAGCGAGAGGCCATTGTCAGCACCGCCCTCGGGTTCCCCGCCGACCTCGCCCTCGACCGGGCCGTCGGAAAACTTTACTGGTGTGATCGCAACAACAACCGCATCGAACGCGCCAATTATGATGGCAGCAATCGTGAGACCCTGATTTCCACCACGCAGCCCTATTACCTTGATCTCGACCGGGTGCATCAAAAAATCTACTGGGGTGACTTCTCTGGAGGAAACATCTTCCGGGCGGATCTTCCGGACGCGACAAATATCCAGACCGTTGTCAGCGGCCTCGTCCAGACACGTGGGGTCAAGGTTGATCCCGGCGGTGGCTACCTCTACTGGTGTGATCGCAATGCCCATAAGATCCAACGCCGGCATATCGACAACGGCCCGATCGAGGATCTTTACCGCGGCCTGGATACGCCGCATGGCATGACCCTGGATATTCCCGCGGGCAAGATTTACTGGGTCGACACCGGCACCAACAACGTGGCTGGGAGCAAGGGCGCCAAGGCGGTTAACCGCGGCGACATGAACGGAACCGGGCCGCATGAGGTGATCGCCAGCGTCAATCAGCCGTGGGACATCACCCTCGACACCCGCGTTACCTCCTATCCCGGCTGGATCCGGAGACGCTTCCCCAAGGATGTCCCCGCCTCCTTATCCGATCCCGCCGCCGATCCCGACCACGACCACCGCAATAACCTGCTGGAGTATTTCACCGGGCTCAATCCGCTGGTCGTCGAAACGCTGCCGGTGACAAACCACGCATGGGCAAACAACACCCTGCTTTTCACTCATCGCCAGAGCCTCTCCCCGATCACCGACGTTTTGGCCACCGTCGAGATTTCAACAGACCTGAAAACCTGGAACTCGGGTCCTGCCTTCACTGAAATACTGGAGACGAATCCCGGCAATGGTGGGCTGGATATTGTCCATGGAGCAAAACGGGAGGCCTTCGCGTCGCCGCGGAATCTCTTCATGCGCCTGAAGGTTGAATTCGCTCCCCCATGAACCCGCGCCCTCTGCCGGAAATCGAAGACCCGCCCCGCTCCGGAGTCACCAGGGGCGCCGCTCAACGACCCGGCATCCTGATATAATTCAGATCTCCGAGGAACTGCTCCATCCCCTCAAGGGTGCCCCAGTAGTTCTTGTTATCTCCCCTCGGATTGAAGAATCCATGTTTCTGCCCCGGGAAGATAATCAGCCGGCACAACCGCTCCTTTTCCTTCATGCGTGCCTCGAAGAGCTTGTGGCCGGTGACCGGAGTGGTGGTGTCTGCCGAACCGACCAGAACCAGAGTGGGCACGGTCTTGTCGTGTACATGCTCTACCGGGGAGAGTTCCCGGTAGCGCTCCTTCAGTTTGCCATGGCCGTAGCCCTTCTTTGAGGTATCGATGACGGGATTGAAGAGGACCATCGCGGCTGGAATGAATGCGGGCTCACCGTCCTTCACCTCGTCGTGGCCGGCAACGAGGCCGCTGCAGGCCGCCAGATGACCCCCGGCCGAACCACCCGCAGAAACAATCTTCTTTCGATCAACGCCTTGTTTCCCTGCATTCCGCCAGATCCAGCGCACTGCCGCCTTGGCGTCGGCCACCGCCTCGAAGGGGGAGGTCTCATGCCGACTACGCACGCGGTAATCCGCACAGTAGGCCACCATTCCGCGCGACGCGAGGCGGGTGGCCTGAGGATGGAACTGAGTCGTTGAGCCGCCCACCCAGCCTCCCCCGAAAAAAAAGACAATGGCGGGACGCTCATCATCGGCCTTCCACCCCGCTGGTCGGAAGATTTCCAGTTTGAGCTCGGCCTGTTCGGCCTTCCGGTAGATCACCACCTCGTCGGGGTCGCGGACCTCCGGCCTGCGGTCGCCAAAAACAATGGAGCAGCTGGCCAGAAGAGAAATGGTCAGGTGCACACGCATGTGGCATTCTTCCCCCGTCCTCCCCCCTGGAGCGAGCAAAAGATGACACGGGCCACAATTCCCTCCTCAGATTCCTGAATCACCAGCATGACCAGACGTAGCCTTGGATTCATTTTCCTCGGTCTGGGCCTGGCCGCCCTGGCAGGTGGCATTCTCTTCTTCTTCTTTGGCATCTTCGGGATGGTGAAGGCCCTGGATCCTGTTGCCCGGATCACCTCCCCGGCCGAGGTGCCCTTCAGGATCCACCGCCCCGGAGCCTACACCATCTGGCATGACCATCAGGTCCGGAGCGGTCCCTCTCCCACTGCAGGCCCGGAGGCCCTGCCAGCGGGCATGGGCTTCTCGCTCACCCGGGATTCCGACGGGAAGGAATTTCCCCTGTTTCCTGTTCCCGCATCCAGCCGCTGGACAACCTCGACCCCCAATCGGGAGTCGATTGCAGTCGGGAGATTCGAGCCGGATGAAGAGGGGCGCTATACCCTGAAGGTGACCTCCTCCAAGGGAGCGACCCCCGAATTTTCACTGACCGAGGGCGATTTCCGCCGGGGATTCACCCAGGCTGGCCTGCGCATAATTCTCACTTGTCTTCTCGGATTTTTCGGAGTGGTGTTTTTTGCCTTCGGGCTGGTCTTCGTGCTCATGAAGGAAAAGCCCCCTCCCCCGCGCCTGTCATCGCCCGCATCCTGACACCACTACATGCAGTCCTCCCTTCGCGCCCTCCTCTTCGACTTTGACGGCCTGATGGTCGACACCGAGTGGCCCATCTATCAGGCCTGGTGCCAGACGTTCCGCGATTACGGCCAGCCCCTTTCGCTGGAAACATTCAACCAGTGTATCGGAACAAACTTCGATACCTGGTCTCCAAAAACCCATCTCGAAGAATTGACCGGCACCCGCATTGACTGGGATCCCCTCGATTGCGCCCGCCAGTCCTCCATTGATAAGAATCTGGAAGGAGCGCCCGCCATGCCTGGAATCCCCGAATCCGTGCACGCCGGCAGGAAGTCCGGGCTCAAACTCGGCGTCGTCTCCAGTTCGTCCCACCGCTGGGTCGATGGCTGGCTCCAGAGAATCGGGCTCCTCGACCAGTTCGACCTCACGGTTTGTCGCGACGACGCCCCACGCATCAAGCCTGCTCCGGATCTCTACCTGGAGGCGGCCCGCCAACTCGAACTCAATCCCGGGAGCTGCCTCGTGGTCGAGGATTCCGTCAACGGGATTAAGGCTGCCAAGGCCGCCGGCATGCCCACCGTCGCCATCCCCAACCGGGTGACCGCCTGCTGCGATTTTTCCCTCGCCGACCACGTGCTGGGAAGTGCGCGGGACTTGATGGGGTTGATCACCGGAAGCCCTCGCGCTCCCTCCGACCAGTGACCTTCAGGCTGGATGCGCCCCTTACAGCCCGGGCGGATGACGCACTACATATCCCCTGGTAGTACGTAGGCGGGGCCTCCAGCGGGGACCGCCCTGCCGGGATTGCCCTTCGGTGTCGAAGCGGAGGCCGGCAATGACCAGGAACACGTGCCCGTTGCAGACGCTGACCGTAATCCAATCCCCGGTGCCCCGTTCTCCATAACGGAGAAAGCCTTTCGAGGGCATCTGATCCTCCAGGAGCCCGGCGTTGCGAAGGACGTAGGACGCCGCCCCGGAACAGTCATAGCCGTTATCGTTCAGCCAGGCATGCCCTCCTCCCCACTTGTAGGGTAGTCCCTGAATATGGTTGGCGGCGGCAATGGCACGCTTGACCGGAAGAGGGGCATTGCGAGGTGCAACCGCCCGTCCATTGACGAGAATGGCGTTGTTAGGATGCGCCTTGTAGGCCACTGCGTACTTGTCCCTGCCATGACGGGAGCACGAAGGCAGATAGATCGTCAGAACGAGCACGAGAAGCGCGAGAGAGGATCTCATTCGTTTGCTATGGAACCGGTGAATATCAATCATCCCAACATTAACAGGCCTGGCTGTCGATCTCATTTGTTAGGTCTGGCACAGCGGAGGTTGGCGCAGTGGGCCGCCGCAGGGCAACCATACCGGCCCTTTCTGCATGAACGTGTTTCAATCGGTAAGACGCAACCAATCCACCACTTCTTTCATGGCCCGCGCCCGGTGGCTGAGCCCGTTCTTGATTCCGGGGCCAAGCTCCGCGAATGACTCCGCATGGCCCTCCGGGACAAAGAGCGGATCGTAGCCAAAGCCCCCCGTCCCGCGGGGCTCCTCGAGAATCCTCCCTGCCACGCTGCCTTCAAACTCCCCCAGGGCGACTCCGGACCGGGCCACCACCATCACACATCGAAAGCGCGCCGTTCGTTGTTCCATTGGGATGCCGGTGAGCTCAGCGAGCAATTTCCGGTTGTTTGAAGGATCGTCCGCGTCCGGTCCCGCAAAGCGCGCCGAATACACCCCGGGCGAACCTTGCAGGGCATCAACTTCCAAACCGGAATCGTCGGCAAGGACAAGCGACCTGCTCACCTTGCTGATGGAAACCGCCTTGAGTGTCGAATTCTCGCCGAATGTCACCCCGGTCTCTTCCACTTCCGGAGCATCAGGAAAGGCAGAAAGGTCCGCCACTTTGAAGCAGCCCTCAAGCAAGGCCACAACCTCCTCGGTCTTGTGCGCGTTCCGGGTCGCCAGCAGCAATTGCTTCATCACTTGATCCTCCCCGCATCAGATCGAGAAGAAAATCCGAAAGAGAAGGATTCCTTCTGCTTTTTCCTGCCGGAGAGGACGTTATTCCCGCTGCCTATCCCCTGAGTCGCAGTCCGGTTGCCCTCTCATCAACATCCGATAGGATTTCGCTCGTGCCCTGCCTCCTGCCTTCTCAAGGTGCCGTGCTGTGCCGTTCCTCCCCTGTGGAAAGAACAGAGCCCCTTCACGCGCTTTGAATACCAGCAGGCCGTTCTTCCCTCCTTTCTTCTGGAAAGGAGAGCCAGAGGCCCTCTCGTGGTTTCGGTGCTCCCGCGGCGGGGTTCTGCTTTTGGACCAGCGGTCGACCTGACAGACAAGGGCGTGCAACGCTGCTTGCCTTGTCCTTCCCCATCACAGACAACGCCTTTGATGAAAACTCTTGCCGCCCTCCTGCTTTGGGCCGTTTCCCCTGTTCTTTCTCAGGCTGAACAACCCCGTCCCATACGGGAGCTCCCCTTGGCAAAACCTGCTGCTGTCGGCATGTCGAGCGACAAACTCGAATTAGTCGACGACAAAGTGAACGAGCTGATTGCCAGGAACCGTCTGGCTGGCGCCGCCGTCGTCATTACCCGTAGAGGCAAGCTGGTCTACAACAAGAGCTTCGGGCTTCGAGACATTGAGAACCGTAAACCAATGGAGAACGATGCGATCTTCCGTATCTTTTCCATGACGAAGGCGATTACCTCGGCAGCTGCTATGATGCTTGCAGACGAGGGGAAACTTCACATCAAGGACCCTGTTTCCAACTACCTCCCGGAATTCAAGAATGCCAGGGTCTGGAAGAACGGGAAAGCCGTTGCCCCGGACAATCCTCCCACAATCAAGGATCTCCTCCGTCACACCACAGGATATTCCTACGGATCCACCGGCATCCCGGAAATCGACAAGCTGCACCGTCAGGCAGGTCCCCTCGTGGAAGATGAACCCCTCGCCGAGTTTTGCACACGTATGGTCAAGGTCCCGATGGCCTTCGAGCCAGGAGAGGGATGGCTCTACGGCATCTCCACCGACCTTCTTGGCGCAGTGATCCAAAACGTTTCGGGCGTGCCCCTCGGCCAGTTCTTCCAGCAACGCCTTTTCAAGCCACTTGGGATGATCGACACGGATTTTGTTATTCCCGAGGCAAAAAGGGAGCGCATGGCGGTGGTCTACAACTCCAACGGACAGGGACTGCTGACCAGAAACGACCGCAATCTTTTCAGCTACAGTTCCAGGACTAAAATGCGCTCCGGAGGAGGCGGTCTTGCCTCCACCATCCGTGACTACACCCGGTTCCTGCAAATGATCGCCAATGGGGGCGAATTGCACGGACAACGGTTCCTGAAAAAGGAAACCGTGGCCGAGATGACCCGTAACCAGCTCGAAGGCCCCGCGATGCCGATCCGCTTTCCCAACAACGTCCGCCATGGGACAGGCTTCGGGCTGGGCTTCTGCGTGAAGGTCGCCCAGACGAACTGGAACAAGGCCGGACGCCTCGGCGAATACGGCTGGGGCGGAATGCTCAGTACCCACTTCTGGGTTTCCCCGCGGGACGAACTCGTGGTCATCACCATGGAGCAGACCTTCCCCTACGGCTTTATGCTTGAGGATGCCCTGAAGCCGCTGATCTACGGTGCGATCGAGTCAATTCGCTGACGACCCGCGTCCCCCGACCCGAAGGGAACCCCACACGCGGAGCACTTGCCCTGATACGGGATCTCTGCCACCGTCCCGACCCGTTCCGGGACACGAAGAAGCAGCACGATGAGCGAGCGACGCAAACCCTATCCCTTCGATCAATTCGAATCCAAATGGCAGGAACGATGGGATGCGGGCAAGGCTTTCCGCATGCCGGGACCGGGAGAGGAGGGATTTGATCCGGACGCGCCCAAGTTCTATGCCCTCGACATGTTTCCCTACCCGAGCGGGGCCGGGTTGCACGTCGGCCATCCCGAAGGCTACACCGCCACGGACATTGTCACCCGCTACAAGCGGAAGAAGGGATTCAATGTCCTCCATCCGATGGGCTGGGATGCCTTCGGCCTGCCTGCCGAGGAACATGCCCGCAAGACCGGCGAACACCCACGGATCAACACGAAGAACAACATCGACAACTTTCGTCGTCAGCTCAGGATGCTGGGCTTCTGCTACGACTGGGACCGTGAAGTCAATACCACCGATCCCAGTTATGTGAAATGGACCCAGTGGATCTTCCTGCTGATCTACAACAGCTATTTCGACGAGGCAGAACAGAAGGCCAGGCCTGTTTCCGAACTGGAGGCCCGGGGCTGGTCCAGGGACCAGATCGACGAGGTCCGCCTCGCCTACGTGGCGGAGGCGCCGGTCAACTGGTGTCCCAGTCTGGGCACGGTCCTGGCCAATGAAGAAGTGGCCGAGTGGGAAGAGAAAGGGCATGTGGTCGAACGCCGCCCACTGCAGCAGTGGATGCTTCGCATTACGAAGTATGCCCAGCGCCTCATTGACGAGTTGGACGATCTCGACTGGCCCGAGGGAATCAAACTGCTCCAGCGAAACTGGATTGGGCGTTCCGAAGGGGCGCGGGTGGTGTTCGCCCTCGCGGACGATCACGAATGCGGCATCGAGGTCTTCACCACCCGGCCCGATACCCTCTTCGGGGCAACCTACATGGTTCTGGCTCCCGAGCATCCCCTCGTGGACCAGATTACCACCGCAGAGCAGCGGGAGGCTGTCGCGGACTACCAGAAGGCCTGCGCCACCAAGTCCGAAATGGAGCGGGGCGAACTCAACAAGGGCAAGACGGGGGTTTCGACCGGCGCCTTTGCCATTAATCCCGTCAACAGCGAACAGATCCCGGTCTGGATCGCGGACTACGTCATGATGGGCTACGGGACGGGTGCCATCATGGCTGTCCCCGCTCACGACACCCGGGACTTCGCGTTTGCAAGGGCGTTTGACCTGCCCGTTCTGCAGGTGGTGGAGCCTCCCGCTGGCGAAGATTGGCAGGGTTTTACCGGCGACGGCACTGCGGTGAACTCCGGGCCGCTCGATGGCCAGTCCACTCCCGAGGCCAGGAAGACGATCACCGCCTGGCTGGAAGAGCAGGGCCGGGGCGAAGCGCAGATCAACTACAAGCTGCGCGACTGGCTCTTTTCCCGTCAGCGCTACTGGGGGGAGCCTTTTCCCATCATCTGGAAGGACGGGCGACATGAGGCCCTCCCGGAGTCCGAGCTGCCGCTCCTGGCTCCCGAACTGAAAGACTATAATCCCACCGGAGATCCCGAACCCCTGCTCTCCAAGGCGACGGAGTGGGTGGAGTTGCCCGGCGGCGGGCGGCGTGAAACCAACACCATGCCGCAATGGGCCGGTTCCTGTTGGTACTATCTCCGCTATTGTGACCCGGCCAATCCTGAGCAGTTCCTCTCTCCCGAGGCCGAGCAATACTGGCTCGGCGGCAACGGCAGACCCGGAGGAGTTGACCTCTATATCGGGGGGACCGAACACGCCGTCCTGCACCTGCTCTATGCCCGTTTCTGGCACAAGATCCTCAATGACCTTGGGCACCTGAATACGCTCGAGCCGTTTCAGAAGCTCGTCAACCAGGGGCTCATCATGGGGGAGGATGGACGAAAAATGTCCAAGTCCCTCGGAAATGTCATTAATCCGGATGACGTGGTTGCAGAGTATGGTGCCGATGCCTTCGTCTCTACGAGATGTTCATGGGACCGCTGGAACAGGTGAAACCCTGGAACATGCAGGGGGTGGAGGGGGTTTCCCGATTCTTGGCCAAGACCTGGAGGGTCGCCATGAGCCTGAACCAGGAAGGCGAGTGGGAAGTGGGCGACAAACTGGAGGACGGAAGTGCCGATGAGGGCCTTCTTAAAATAGTGCACGCCACCATCAAGAAAGTGGGCGAGGACATCGAGAAGCTGCGGTTCAACACCGCGATTTCCCAGATGATGGAATGCACTAACGCCTTCACCTCCGCGGAGAAAGTCCCCCACACCCTCTTCCGTGACCTGCTGGTTCTCCTCAATCCCCTGGCTCCCCATCTCACCGAGGAACTCTGGGAGCGCCTTGGCTACGCTGGCTCCTGCCTCGGGGAGAGCTGGCCTTCCTACGACGACTCCCTCCTCGTGGAGAACGAGATCGAGATGGTGGTCCAGGTCAATGGCAAGGTCCGCTCCAGGATCATGATAGCGGCCGAGGCCGCCCGGGACCAGGTGGAAGCCGCTGCCCAGGCCGACCCGAAAGTGCAGGGACACCTCGAAGGGCTGACGGTGCGCAAAGTGATCGTTGTTCCCGCCCGGCTGGTCAATATCGTAGCAAATTGAGGCGTTCTTTCGAGTTGGCGAGCTGCCGCTCTGGCGCTACCTGTCCGACATGCTTCACGTCAATGGAGAACTTATCGACCCCAACCTCCTTGAGGAGGCCTTCGCCCGGATCAAGTCGGAGGCGGAAACACGCCTGCAGATTTCCTGCTGCGAGCGTGACCCGGAATTCATGGCTCAGGCCGAAGACGAGGTTATCGACTCTGTCCTGATTGCCCAGGAAGCCGAGAACCGCTTCCCCGAACTTCCCGACACCGAGATCAAGGCCCGCTTCGAAGAAACCCTCAAGGAGTACCGCAAGCATGGGGCCAGCTGGGACATGCTGGAGGCCCAACGCGAACCCCTCCTAGACGAATGCGAAGCTAACCTGCGGATGGAAAAGTTCCTCGACTGCGTCCTGGCCGGGAAGACCGACGTCAGCGAGAACGACGTCGAGACCTACTACCAGGAAAACCAACGCGATTTCCGTACCGTGACCGAGGTCCGCGTCCTGCACCTGATGAAGGCTCTCGAGAAGCACGAGGATCCCGTGCTCCTGCTGGAGGAGATGGGAGAGCTACGCGAGACCCTGATCGAAGGGGCCGACTTTGAACAGATCGCCACGGCCGAGACGGAAAAGGAATCAGGGGAAACGGACCTGGGCTGGATCTCCTTCGACCGGCCTTCAAACCCGATCGAGTCCATCATGTTCACCATGCGTCTGGACGAAGTGAGCCCGGTCATCGCCTACGAACACTCCTACCACATCCTCAAGATCGCGGAGATCAAACCAGCTGTGGTGCGGCCCTTTGAAGAAGTGAAGGAAGATATCGCCCACCGGGTTGAGTTCGAAAAGCGCCGCGACGCCCTGCAGGAATTCGCTTCCAGCCTGCGCGAAGGCGCTACCGTGGAACGGGTCGACGCCAGTGACGACGAGGAACAGGACGAAGAAGAGCCTGCCCCGAGCTGAGGGCCCTGTTCGACCGCCTGCAAACACCCGCAGGAAGAGCCTGCGTCACCCCTGCTCCCCTTTTCACTTCATCCACTTATTGTGCCGCAGCCAGTCCTCAAGTCGGGCCGGCCAGTTCTTTGAGTCTCCCGAGCGGCCCAGTCCGTAGCCGTGACCTCCCTGCGCATAAATATGGCAGGACACCGGCACTCCCTTGTCTGAACAGGCGGCGGCAAAGTCCGTTCCGTTGCGCAGGGGCACCGCCCGGTCATCAGCGGAATGCACGAGAAAAATGGGCGGCGTCTTCCTGGTCACTCGCCTGGCGGTGTTGTTCCGGTCCAAGAGCTCCCTGGAGGGATTGGCTCCCAGAAGATTGCGCACCGACCCCTGATGACAGTGGGGCTGGCCCATCGCGATGACCGGATAACAAAGAATCCCAAAATCGGGGCGGCAACTGACCTGATCGATGGGATCGTCCGTTTCCTGCTCGAACTTGTCGTCAAACATGGTCACCGCGGTGGAGCAGAGATGCCCTCCGGCGGAGAACCCCATGATTCCAATCCTGGCCGGATCGATCCCCCAGTCCCCGGCCTTGAAGCGCATGGTCCGGATCGCCCGCCGGGCATCGATCTGGGGAACGGGAAAGTGATACCCGAGCGCCGGATTGGAACTGACCCGGTACTTCACGACAATCGCTGTGATTCCCCGTTTGGCGAACCACTCCCCCACCTGCCGGCCCTCGTGATCAGCCGCCAGCATGGCATAGCCCCCGCCAGGCAGGACGACCACCCCTGTTCCATTTGGCTTCTCGGCCTTGAAGAGCACATACTGCGGAACTTCGGTATGGGCAATACGCCAGCCTTCTCCCCCCGTTTCCGTGCCGGCCTTGGGACGCGGGGCGCCAGGCGCTTCCCCGGGCCACAGGTCAATCCATCCGGCCCCGGAGACCAGCGACGTCGTCATCAGCAGTGCAAGCAGCAGTTGTTTCACCCGGACAGCCTAGGAAGCCTCCCGATCGACGGAAAGAACGGAGTCGCGCTCACATTCCGATGCCTACCCGCCGCCGGTAGCCCACCACGTACCCGACAAAGGCCCAGAACAGGCTGTTGAGGACGATGAGAACCACCATTGCGCCCAGTCCAAGGAACGTGCCCACCGGTGGCGCCCCGTTGAGGGCGGGCAGGATGGCCACCAGGGAAGCGAGGAGGCCAATTCCAAAGGCCCACCCGATAAAACCCCGCACCTCCTTGAAGATGACGTTTCTGGTCACCCGGTGAGGAATGCCAATGGTTCGAAGCGCCCTGAACTCACCCCGCCGTTCGGCGAGGTTACGGGCCGTCACAATCCCGAGCCCGGCGCTGCCAAGAATGAGCCCCAGACCGCCCAGAACGTGAAAGATCGCGATGTAAGTGTTCTCCACGCCGTGGAAGCCCTCCAGACGTTCCCGCGTCAGGGTGATCACGCTTCCACGGTCCGCGGTGGCTTTCTGGAGCTCCCCAAGTGCGTAGTCGGAATCACCAGGAACATCGGCCAGAAAGAGCCGGTAGCCCTCCTGGGACGGAAACAGCCTGAGAAAAGCGGCCTCGTCCACGATCAGATTCCCCTGAAAGATGCTGTCAGCCAACGCTCCCGTGATCTCGACCTCAAAATCCACGCCCCGCTCGTCCTGATAGGTGATGCGGTCCCCCACCTTCTTTTTCAGGACCCACATCATGGTGGTTTGATCGACAAAAGCCCGCAGAACCCGGGGGTGCGCCGGTTCGCGGAGAAGCTCCCATCCCTTCTCGATATCCCTTCCTTCGTCCACCGCCTTGAGGGTGAACGACCCGCGCCCGGCCAGAGCGCCGACATCGGTGGCCAGCAGGCGGGGCCGGGCGGCGGTATTCAGATTGAAACAGCTCGCATCGTCACCCACTCCCATGCGAAAGGGCCGGATCTCTCCCAGCAGCCCCCGTTGATCCCCCAACTCGAAATAGTCCGGGGCCTTCTTTGCATCGGCCGCGCGATTGACTGGACTGGTGGTCTCGATCCAGAAGGCGAACCCTCCGGCTCCGCTCGCCTTCTCGGCCCATTCTTCCCCTCCGTGCTTCCGGAAGGCCGTCACCGCAATGACCAGGAAGACTCCGCAGGCCAGGGTCCCCACCACCACCAGGCTGCGGGTGGGTCGCCGTCCGCTGTTGAGCGTGGCCAGGGTGCGCGCCGAAAGTGACCGGCGCCTCCGCGCTCCATTCCAGCCCAACCACGCACGGTAGTTCAAAAGCCCCGCCACCAGCAAAAACGTCCCGGAAAGGAAAAAGGCCGCCTGCGGACCCATCCCGTTCCTGGCCACGATACATCCGAGCCCGAGGAGAACGCTGACAATCCCACAGGCCAGCAGGAGGCGCACCCGCACACTCCCACGACGCACCTCCTCCACTCCCGCCTCCAGCCGCAGAGTCGCGCTTTTCCGGGCCTGCTTCCGCACCGTGAACCAGATGACGCCCATCGATAATGCGATAAAGATGAGGAGACCGGTAACCATGCTGACGGGGTTGAGGTGAACGACAAAGAAGGTCTCGCCCGAGCCGTCACTCCAGATCGTTGCAAGAAAGCGCAGGATCCCTGTCGAGTAGACAATCGCGAGGAGGAGGCCGATGAGCCCGCCACCCGTTACAATAATGAGACCTTCCAACAGGCGCCAGCGCAGGACCCTCTTCGCAGACACGCCCAGGGCCGCCAGCAATCCGCTTTCCCGGTTTCGTTGTTCTATATTAAAGCGGAACAGCATCGCCGTAAGGGCCACCGAAGCCACGATCAGGAAAACGCTCATGCTCAGGAAGAGCCCTGCTATGTCGACCGGCGACTGGGCGGCCGCCTGCGCATCTTCGCCAAGGTTGCGAAGAAGCAGACCCGCCATCCCGGGCTTGAGAAGGGGGAGGAGTTCCTTCTCCAGTCCGGTTCCCGGCGCCTCCCTGGAGGGAATCCGCAGGGAGGTAAACTCTCCCCACCGGTTCCCGAATAATTCACGCCCCCGCTCCTCGGAAATGAACGCCTTGGGGGTCCCTCGATGTTCATCCCAGTAGTCTTCGTCCTTCTGTCGGATGCGCTCCAGATCAAGGGGCAGCCCTGGCGCCCAGTCCTGGGCGTCCTCCGCCTCCGCCACTCCCGGGAAGTCCGGCATCCAGAGCTGATCAGCCGCCAGACCCTCCCGCGCCACGATGCCGCGTACGCGAAACCCGGCGGTGGCCTCCTCCAGCTGGTTGCCCCCCACCAGCCTGAAAAAGACCAGGCTGATCTCCTCTCCCACCTCGACTTCTAGATCCTCCGCCAGCCAGTCGTTGATCACGATATCTTGCCTCGAGAACGGCTCGGGCAGGAAGGGCGCCCCTTGCGATCGGACCGCCGCCACCATGGAGTAGGGGGTTTCCTTCCCATTGGCCGCATAGGTGTTGATCAGGTAACTGGTCACCGGGATGGTCCCTGGAAAGCGGGCCCTGACCGCTTCGACGATCGGCGCCTCGAAGAAAATGCGTGCCGAGCGGATCTCGGTCGCTCCCGCCAGCGGAACGTCAACCAGGGAGAAGCCGTAGTCTTCCAGAGTCATCCGGCTGCGGATGTGCCCCGCCAGATCGCCGCGGAAGGGCGTCCCGCCCTCCCCGGAGCCCAGCAGGAGGAGATTGGCGCGCGCGGGTTGATCAACCACCTGCTGCAATCGGCTGAGGGGAACGAAGACGGTAGGGACCGGAAGCTGGGTGGCCCGGAGGTTGAAACGCCCGAACTGCCCGTCACCCAATACCGCCCGCACCTTGGCGCGGAAGCTGATCACGTCCTCTGCTTCTCCAGAAAGCGGCGCATCGCGCGACAACATCCCGGGTTCCTGCAGGCGCAGGATCACCGAGTCGTCCTCTTTCAGGTCCAGTGCGTTTGCCAGGTAGTCATTGACGGCCACCTCGCGGGACTGGAGGGCCACCGCCTCGCCGGAGCCCGGCGAAAATCCCCAGAACCGATCATCCACTCCAAGAATCTGCACCCTGCCCAATCCGCGCTCGCTGGACGGTGAATTGAGCTGGCCCCGCAGGAACAGAATGGGCGCAGCCCGCAGGGAATCCGTGGCCACGTCCGCAGCAAGGGCGTCGCGAAAAAAGCCCTCCCCCGCCACAAAGACCTGCTCGACCTGACCCACTCGCTGGCGCGCCACCTCCCGAAGGGTCTCCTTCACCGAGTCGCCCGCAATCAGCGCCCCCAGCAGGACGGTGGCTCCCAGGACCGCGCCTGCTCCTACCCCGAGGTAGGACAATTTGTAGTGCCAGATCCCACGCCGAATGAACTTGAGGGCATTCATTGCTTCTCCAGCTTCCCGCCGCGAAGCTCGTAGTGGGCCTGCATTCGCCCCGCAAGGGCCGCATTGTGGGTGACAACCACCAGGGTCACGCCCATCCGGGCATTAAGCTGCTCAAGCAAATCAGCTACCACTCCGGTGGTCTCCTGGTCGAGTGATCCTGTCGGCTCGTCCGCCAAGACCAGTCTCGGTTCGTTGACCAGGGCCCGGGCGAGGGCCGTCCGCAGCCGCTCCCCGCCCGAGAGCTGATGGGGAAAGTGGGCGAGGCGGTCCTGCAGGCCTACTTCGCCCAGCAACGCCTCGGCCCGCGCGGTGGTTTCCTCCTCCGCCTCCGTCCAGCCCCCGC
>JAAZXD010000002.1:21204-25453 GCA_014240355.1 Roseibacillus sp.
CGGAAGGCGGCGGCCTGCTCCTCGGCAAACGACGCCACGTCCCTGCCGTCGATCAGGACCCGTCCCTCACTGGGCTGGTCCAGGACTCCAAGCAGATTGAGCAAAGTCGTCTTTCCGCTTCCTGATGGACCAACTATCGCAGCGGTCTCTCCCGCACCCACCTGCAGGCTCACCTCATCAAGTACACGCAGCGACTCGCCGGGCATCTCATAAACCTTGCTGACATTTTGGACCTCGATCATTCGCGAATCACCTTCCAGCGCTGGGCCTTCACTTCAGAAACCGGCAGGGTGCCGAACTCTACTGCTCTTACCGGAATCCGCATGGAAAAGACAGAGCGGAGTCGGGCTTCCAATGCCTCTTCAGACCGGCCATCTCCGAGATTCTCGATCACCAGGCTGATTTCCGGCAGCGTCCCCTGCTCGTCCACTTCCACCTGGTACTCCCCCACTCCATCTACTGAGCGCACTACCGCTTCGATCGCACTGGGATAAATGTTCACCCCACGCACCACCACCATGTCATCCGCCCGCCCGATAATTCCGCCCTGCAACGCAAAGGGAGCAGGATCCGTTTTCTCGGGGGCAACCGGCCGGACGAGATCTCCGGTTCGGTAGCGGATCAGAGGAGCCCCATAACGCCCCAGAGTGGTCAGGACCAGCTCCCCCACCTCTCCAAGAGTCACCTGCTCAAGGCTCTCCGGGCTGACAACCTCGGCGTGATAGGAGGAATGATAAATGCGCAGCAAGTCGGGATGGTCGGGATCGCTCACGGTAACCGGACCAGTCTCTGTCATCCCATGATGATCGATCACGCGCGCGCCCCACTCCGCCTCGATGCGCTCCCGCACTTCCGGGATGCTCCCGCCGGGTTCACCACACACCACCAGGGCCTTGACCCCCAGGCGGTCCACCGGGAGCCCCATGCCCTTCCCCACCAATGCAAGATGCAGGGAGTAGGTCGGCGTACAGGCCATGAATTGCGGCCGATGCAGGGCCATCATCCTCAGCCGGTCTTCGCTGGAAAGGCCCCCGCCAGGAATCGCCCGGATCCCCATCGCCGCCGCCGCCTCGAACGCCGACCAGAATCCGAGAAAGGGCCCGAAGGAAAAGGGAAAGAAGGCACTGTCGCCAGAACGCGTGCCCGCGTTGGACCACACCCACTGCCATGACTCCAGGATCCACGCCCACCCCGCGGGGTCGTCCAGCCAGGCCATCGGGTTGCCCCGTGTGCCGCTCGTGTGGTGGAAACGGGTATAGGTCTCCAGCGGATACGTCAGGGTCGTGCCGTAAGGCGGGTGGTCCTCGTGATCTGCGGCCAGTTCATCCTTGGTAGTGAAGGGAATCTCCTCCCTGAATTCCTCCAGGCTCTCGACCCTGCGTCTCTCTCCAAGCTTCGCCGCGTAAAATTCATTCGCGGGAAGGATGGCACCGAACAGATCGTTGATTGCGCTCAGGGACATCATTGCTTCCATGCGCTCCGGCAGACCGAAGCCTTCCAGACTACTCCTTCGCCGGGACTTCAATCCCCGGCTTCCTGGGCGGGGTCCCGTGGGACCCGGCAGGCTTGAATTTCACCACCATGAAGCCGCCGAGAGCCGCGATCAAAATGCCGCAGAGAAATTGCCAGGGAATGGCCGCGAGGCCGTCCTCGGGCCGGTCCATCCAGATAGATACGATCGCATTGACGAGCGGAGCCCCGCAGAAGATGATCGACATGACCGAGATCGCCACCACCGCAGGGCTCATCCCCCCTTTCGCCCCGGACGCCATGGCAAGGAGAACACAGAATGCTCCTGCCGCCCCGAGGATTCCGGCAAAAAGCGAAAGCCACATCCCCTTGCTCGGCATCGCCCAGGTCCCCTCAGCACCCTTGACGAGGAGAACCACCAGAGGAGCCAGCACCGCGGTGATGAAATAGGCAATCCCCACGAAGAGAAACGCCTTGTAACGACCCAGCTCCTTGTCCTGCATCTCGACTTGGCCCGCGTGGAGGAAAATCCCGTAAAGGCCCCAGCAGGCCACGGTCATGAGGGCGAAAATAAGCCAGTTCATGGATTTCTTTTTTTGGGGGGATGGAGGAGCGTCATTCACTTGATCAATCAGGACTTGGTCGCCGCCAGGGCGGCTTCAAGATCAGAGCGGATCTGATCGGGAATGGGGACGGCGGTGATGCCTCCGTTCTCAAACTTCACACAGGCCGCGGCCACTCTCCCGGTGGCAATGGGAGGATCTGCAGGATCGAGATAAAAGCGAAACCCGTACCGAACCGAGCGGGTGCGGATCTCGTCAATGGAGACCCGGATGACAAGGATGTCGTCGTTCCGGGCAGGCTTGCGGAATTCACAGCTGGCACTCACCCGCGGCCATCCGATTTCCGCCTCCGCTATCTGCCGGTGTACGGGATGGCCGAGACTACGCATGAACTCGTGCTCTGCGGTCTCCATGTAGCGGTAGAAGTTGGAAAAATGCACGATCCCGGCGAGATCGGTTTCGTGAAATTCGACCCGCCGCTGATACTCGAAGGAATAGCTCTTGCTCTCGTCACTCATGAATCCCGTGGTCCGGCTGCGGCGCAAACCCGTCCGGCGAGTTCGAGGAAGCCATCCTTCATCGCAGTGACGCTATACCGTTCCGCCACCCCGCGGCGACCTCTTTCTCCCATCGCAGCCGCCTCCCCCGGGTTGGCCAGGAGATCTTCCCAGCCTCGAGCCAGCGCGGAAGGATCGCCGGGGGCCACTGTCTGCCCTCCCCCGGTCACCGCGGCGATCTCCTCGAAGGCCGATCCCTCCGGATTCACCACCGGCACCCCGCTCGCCATCGCTTCGATCAGGTAGAGTCCAAAGGCCTCGGAATACTGCACCGGCACGGAGAACACCGTGAGGCCCCGAAGAAACTCCGTCTTCTGCTCCCGCGTCAGATTGGGATGCCAATCCACCATTTCACTAAGACCGGCCCGCTCAATCTTCTCCTTCTGATCCTTCACGAACACCTCATCTCCTGGGGTGCATGATCCAGCAATCCTGAGCCGGCACTGTGGAAACCTGCCTCCCTCCTGCAGCAGAAGGTAGGCATCCACCAGGGCCCCAAGGCCCTTCTCACGGCTCATGCGGGCGAGATAACCAATGGCCTGAAGGCCGTCGTCCTCCACGGGTTCCCCGTAACCCTCCAGGTTGATTCCATTGGGAAGAATCTCGATCTCGGCCAGGGGGATCCCAAGACGCTCTCCCATCACCCCAGCATAGAAATGGCTGGGCGCAACGAGCATGTCGCACTCTGCGAGACGCTCCTTCATTTCCTCCCAGCTTCTTGTGCGGTAGGGCTCGGGCAGACTATCGAGAAAGGTGTCCTCTCCTTGGAAAAACGCCATCACCGGAATATCTCCCAGCCGCTTCTTGAGTTCCCGCGTCACTCCCGAGAGAAGCGCGTTGGAGAGCGCGATGAAATCCGGTCGCTCGTGATGCTCAAGCCAGTCGATGAGCTTGTCGAGTTCCTTGGTGAGGCGGCTCTCGTCCACCTGCAGCATGGCCAGACACATCTCTGCCTGCTCCTGTGGACTGGTCATGTGGCTGCGTCTGGCCGCGGATCGCAGTAGTCCCTCCCCATTGAAGAGACTGTCCAGCCAACGGGGAGTGTGACGGAAAAAAGAAAATTTCTGCTGCAGGTAGACATTAATCCCACCAAAGAATATGGGCGCTTCCTGTACTTGCGGGAGGATCTCTTCGTCCAACTGCATGGGAAGGTACATCGGCAGTAACGCCAGCTGGTGCCCGTCCCGATGAAGGGCCGTGACCAGGGTGTTGTCCCGCATGCACGCTCCGCAGTGATAGCTGCCCGTGCCCGCAGTCAGGAAGGTGACTTTCATGCCGAACGGGGAAGGGGTGTTATTTAACGGATTGAGGAACCCGTCCGTGTCCGAGTGGTTCGGGAAGGGAGGCAAGACCGCTCATCGCTTCCGCGAGGGGCTTGTAATCCTTCCCGTCAAGATCGCCGATAAGACAGTCCGTGAGCATGGGGCGAATTTCCCCGTGCTTCTTGATCAGTTTCGCAAAGCTGAAGTCCTTGTCGTAAAACGCGTAGACCAGTTTTCGCATGACTTCGATCATTTGGCAGAGCTTCTCTCCATACTCCAGGAACTGCCCTGTCGACACGTCCCCCGCCTCCAGAGCCCCACTGATTGCATCGGCCGCCATCTCCCCGCTCTTGAGCGCGAGAAAAACCCCGGAAGAAAAGACCGGATCGAGAAACGC
>JAAZXD010000002.1:25484-33794 GCA_014240355.1 Roseibacillus sp.
GCCGCACACTGTTCGCCACGGTAGGAATACTCGCCGGTCACCCAGTATTCGCCAAACTGCTCACCTGTGGTAAGGTGCTCCTTGATCCAGCTGTTCTCCTTGATCTCCCGCTCATAAATCTCCTGCAGGTCACGGGTGTCACGGTAGAGATAGTCGCGTTCCGCAACAATCCCTGAGCTTACGATGTCATCGCGCAGCGGAATGTTCCAGAACCAACCCCGGCCGTCCAAGTAAGCCACGGTAGTCGCTCCTTCATCCAGTCCTTCGTCCCGCTTGGCCCCCTTGAAGAGGGTCCAGATCGCAATCTTGTTGAGCTGCGGATCGCGGCGGCGCCATTTCTTCTTGCGCAGAAAAAGCGCCTCCCGACCGGTACAGTCGAGCGTCACGGGAGCTTGGAGGGAATAGTCCGCACCATCCTTCGTCCTCGCAACCACCCCGGTGACACGATCGCCATCGAAGGTGAAGTTCTGGACCTGCGTCTCTTCACGAACTTCAACCCCCTTCTCCTCCGCATTGCGCAGGAGCATTTCATCAAAGACAGACCGCTCCACCTGCCAGGTGGTGGCTGCCGGATGATCAAGATGCTGGAAGAAATAGAAGGGGGTCGAGATCCGTCCCTCCTTGGTGACGAACTGCACACTATGCTTCTTCACAAAAGCGTGCTCTTCCATCTGCTCCAAGACGCCGAGACGCTCCAGGGTGAAGTAGCAGAAGGGCATGAGGGACTCGCCCACGTGGTAGCGGGGAAACCTTTCCTTCTCGAGGAGAATGACCTTATGCCCCTTTTCCGCCAGCAGCGCTGCCGCGGCAGAACCGGAGGGTCCGCCCCCGACCACGATGACGTCGCAGGACTGGCGTTCACTTTGCATCTTCATGAATCGGAGGAGCGGGGAATGATCTCGAGGATGCGGGCCAGGCAGCTGCCGTCCGCCCTCATAAGCTGGTTATAGCGGCCGTAGAATATGTCGCCATTCCCGAGGGCACACAATTTCGTTGGAAGCTTCCCGCGCGCAACCGAAAAGTAGCCCAGCGGTTGGCTTTCATAGATCATTCCGCTCTCGTTCATGATTCCGCCCAGCGGCTTTCTTCCCGAGAGAATGGCCTCGTGCAGATCCTCGGGGAACTGGCTGACCTCGATTTCTATCAGCCCGAATTCGGCAGCCCGACCTGTTTCTCCTCCCCGCAGGATCACCTCGCGGAAGTAGTAGCCGTCGGCCTGACCGTCTGCCAGGACTTCCAGTATCATCTGCTCCCCGTGATACCGTTCAAGGGTAGAGGTCATATCCATCTCATGAATGAGGAGCTCGCGGAACGGTTCCGGCACCTCCTCGGGCTCATGCCATGAGAACCAGTCTCCCAGCAATCCGGCCCGCGAGAGCGATTCGCGCAGGAACTCGGGGAAGGCTGACTGCTGGAGTTGATTCACGGAGAACTGATTAAATTGTGATCGGGGAAGGCTGTCGTGCGAGATCGCCACCCCCCCCGGGGGGAATGCCGATTACCATTTCAAATCTGGAACCTACACAATCCGATCCGTCTTATGATGTTCGAGAAAGAAGTCGTGGAGAAGATTGTCCACACAGAGGAGTCCGTCGCGGTGAAGGATAATGGAGCCCTCCGCCACCTCCAGGAGACCTTCCTCCCTCAGTTCTTCCAGCTGGACAACGAAACGCTCCAGAATGTTTACCCCGAACTTTTCCCCGAAGTAGGCCGAATCAACGTGGCCAAGCTTCATCTGCAGAATGAACTCGCGAATCATGCGCTCTTCCTCGCTGGTTCGGAAGGCACGCTTGACGGGCATCTCCCCCGCCTCAACAACCTTGGTATAATCGTCGATCTCGGTCAGATTCTGGTAGTGCACCCCCTGCACGTGGGAGAAGGACGCCACGCCCAGGCCAACCAAGTCGGCTCCGCCCCAGAGAGCATCGCGGTAGATGAACTTCGTTTTATCCGGATTCTTCACCGCGGTATAACCTGAGCTGATGGTATAACCGTTGGCTTCCAGTTCCGCGAAGGCCTCCTTCACCCAGCGGCGCTTGGTCTCCCAGTCGGCCACCGGGGCGATCAATGCCCCGCTCTCCTTCATGTCCTTGTAGATGGTCGTGTTGTAGGGAATCTCCATCTGGTAAATGGTGATGCTGTCCGGACTGAGCTCGAGAACCTGTTCGATATTCTTCTGCCAGTTCTCCTCGGTTTCCTCCAGCATCCCCGCAATGAGGTCGATGTTGATCTGCTCAAACTCTTCCGCCTGGGCCCTTTCGTAGGCGCTCCACACTTCCTTGCTGCGATGAGCGCGCCCGTTGATCTCAAGGACGCGGTCATCAAAGTTCTCGATGCCAAGGCTGAGCCGCGTGACTCCGATTTCCTTGATGGCCGACAACTTCCCCGGGTTGAGCGTGCCTGGTTCACATTCAAAGGCAACCTCCTCCGCCTCGTCCCAGGGCAGGATGGCCTTCATGCGATCGGTCAACTCCGTAAGCTGGCTGGCAGAGAGGTAGGAGGGTGTCCCTCCACCAAAGTAGATAAAGTGCGGCTTGCGACCCTTGAGAAGGGGTTTGGCGGCCAAGCGCTCCAGTTCACGCATGGTGTGCTCAAGGTAGTCACGGATCTCCTGCGCGTTCTTGTCAGTGTAGACCCGGAAGTAGCAGAAGTGGCATCGCTTCCGGCAGAAGGGGATGTGATGATAGAGGCCCAAGGGCGTCTCCGGGGCGGGCGGCCTTTCAAAGGTCTTCAGGACTTCTGCTCCCTGCTCTTCCGACCAGAAGGAAAAAGGCGGATAATTGGAAATGAAGTAATTCCCGGCCCGGGTGGCCTTCTTTTTCGGAGGGTGGGCGGTATCACTCATGGCTTCGGGGATAGGGTTCGCTCATTGGTCCTCCTGAAATCACCTCGGGGGTCCGGATCGAAGAGTAGTGAGATCTCCCGGTAATTGAAATAACGCAGCTTGCTGGGCTGCCTCAGCGACCCTTTCTCGCCTGCAGGACTTCCTAGCCCGATCCGCCACAAGATTCTATTTCCAGCATTGTCCAGCATTTCAATGATCAGGCGCTGAGGGGTTCATTGTCCTTCGATGCAGAAGAGGCTGCCATCCGATCCGCCCACCACAATACACCCGCTGGCGAAGGCAAGGTCGGAGCCGATTCCCTCTCCCAGATCGAGTCGCCAGATCTCGCTGCCATCTGAGGGCTTCAAGGCATACAGCCTCCCGTCCCCGGAGCCAAAAACAACTGCATCCCGGAATACGATGGCCCCGCCATCGATGCGCGAGCCGGTTTTAAAGCGCCATGCCCGTTTCCCGCTTTCCCGGTTCACGGCGTGCAGATGCTTGTCGCGAGAGCCAATGAAGACCAGTTCGTCGTTAAGGGCGGGGGCAGCGTAAAACCCGAAGTCCTTGTCCTCGTAAATCCACTTTGGCTTCTTCTTCTCTATGTCCACCGCTGCCAGCTGGTTCCCGTAATTGGCAGAGTAAACCATGCTGCCCATGGTGGCCACCGTCCCGATGATCTCCGCGTCCACCTGCACTTCATTGACGGCCTTCCCGTTGGTAACATCGACAACGTGCACAAGGGCATCGCAGCCACCAAGGACAACTGTCTTGCCATTCACGAGTGCCGGCGTCCCATTAATCTGCGCGGCGGTCTCGTAGATCCATGCTTCGCTCCCGTCCTTCGTCCGCAGGGCGCGACAGATCCCATCGTAGCCGTTGACCACGATCCAGTCCTCCTTGTTATCGGGACTCCGCACCAGGAGACCACCACCCACGAACTTGTCTGCTCCCTCGTACTTCCAGAGCTCCTTTCCCGTCTTCTGATCGAGACAGTAAAAGAAACAGTCGCTTGACCCGATGAAAACCCTGCCCAGCCCGACTGCAGGCGGAGCGTCGATGGTGTCTTCCGTCTCGAATTTCCAGCGGGCCTTTCCGGTTTCGAAGTTGATGGCATAAAAGGTTCCCATCACCGTCCCGATGTAGACCATTCCATCCGCAATGGCCGCATCGCCGATGACCGGTCCATCCAGGACGACATCCCACTTGACCCTGGGCTTGCGGGGAACCGCATCCGCCACCCGGCCCTGCAGGGCATTGCCGCCTCGCGGGATGGTCCAGCTTTTCGTCACGGCTGCAGCCTTGTTCTCTACGGGCGCTCCATTTCCCATGGTCACCCCCAGCAGGACCAGGAAGGTCCAGATGGCGAGAGTCCCTGATAACGAGTTCTTCATAGTGCCCTCGGGGTTGACGCTGCACCCATCGCGCGCTCATAGAGTAGCACAAATCCTTCCGCAGTCATGGCCCGGGGATTGAATTGTCCCGTCCACTGCCTGGTTGCGTCCTCTGCCAACTCGGGAAAAATGCGCGGGTCCACCCCGACTTCCCCCAGGGAAGGCAGGGCCGCAAGGCCCAGCAACCCCTCAACCCACTGGGTAACCGGGACTTCTGCGTAGCCGCGGCGGGAAAGAAGTCCTCCATAGTGATCATACGTGTCCCGGGCAGCGGATTCTTCGTGGTTATATCGTATGACATGCGGAAGCATGAGGGCAACCGCATGCCCGTGCGCAAGACCAAACCGGGCCGTAAGCGGGTTGGCTGAAGCGTGGGCCGCTCCCAGCATGCTGTTCTCAATAGCGAGCCCGGAGAAGGACGCTCCCAGCAACATCTCACTGCGGTCCTGCCTGGTAGCATTGCCCGCCAGGATCGGCTCGATGGCGGAGGCGATGTGCAGGAAGGCCTCCCGGGAAAATGCAGAGGAGAACGGATTGCGCCGCGTGCATACCGCCGTCTCAAGGGAGTGTGCGAGGGCATCAAGAGCTGTCAGGACCGCAACCTGGTGGGGCATGGAGGCGGTGAGATCCGGGTCCAGAATGGCGACCGACGCCAGGGCCCCGGGATCGCCACAAGCCATCTTCTCATGTGACTGGTCGCGGCTGATCACCGCGTAGCTCTGACACTCACTCCCCGTTCCTGCGGTGGTGGGAACTGCCACGAAGGGGAGCAAGGGGCTCCGGGCCAGGGCGTAGCCCTTGTAATCGCTCATGGTCCCCCCGTTGGTAAGAAGAAAGTTGCAGCCTTTGGCCGTATCCATGCTGCTGCCGCCTCCGAGGCCGACAAAACAGTCGACCTCCACCCCACGGGCAAATGCACAGGCGGCGACAATATCGCGCTCCTCCGGATTCTCACTAGTCTCGTCGTAAACGGTGAAGTCGATCCCCGCCTCCGCAAGCATGGCAGTGGCACGTGCAACATGACCCGCCGCCATGATCCCGGGATCCGTTACGATCAGCACATTTTTCCCTCCGCTCTCCCGGATACAAGCGGGCAACTCCGCGAGAGCGCCTGGTCCACCCACCAGCCGCGGGCTGGGTCTGGTCGTGAAAGGGTCCATTTCTAATTCAGCTCACTGCCGCAAGATTTCCCTGGATCGCCCGGCGGCGATACAGGAACTCAAACAGATTGCCCTCATGGGGCTGCTCCCACTGTACCCGGTTGGTCGGGAATGGTCCAATATTCAAGCGTTCGATGTCGGGCGAATTCATGAGTTGGCGGATCCAGTCTGGATCCTCGGTCCAGGCCGAAACCACCAGGGTTTCCCCTATCTCATCGAGCATTCGCTCCTGCGGAATCTCCGAAACACTCGCAAAGGGAAACATGAACTCCGTGTTGGCGAGCGGATGCCCGGAATCGGCGCAGGAAACCAGGGTCGGTCGCAGGTAGGTCTGCCCGTGCATCTCGACCAGCCGCGAGCCGCTACGGTAACGAGCCGTCACATCCTCGGCCCCCTCCACCTTGAGGTGTTGATCGATGAGATCATTGATGGAGCCCGCCCACTCGGTGTTGGAGAACCCGCAGAGAAGGGCCTCCTCATGGTCGCGGGGGAGGGGCTCAATGACGGCGAGTTGCCTTGCGATGGCATCCGCCAGCTCCTCCCGGCCGGAGGGGACCAGGATCGCGGAGGTGTTAATGCAACTACGGCCCCCATTCGCGGAAATGGACTCTACCAAGGTCCTGGCATGGTCCTCCCACTTGTCAGCGTAGTCCGCCCCGAGGAGCACTTTGCTTCGTCCCGTGCCGTGCACCTGGATACTGGGAAAGCCGGCATATTTTTGCACTGTGGCATCGCTGCCGAAGGCAATGCCTCGCCCGCAGCACATGAGAATGGTATCCCCGCCTTCGTGGGTGGTGGGATAAAAGCCAAAGGCCTCCTTCGGAAATCCTGCCGCAATGAGGGCCTGCACGATCCGTAATGGGGTGAAGGGATCCTCCCGGCCGGGCTTGAGGAGAACAGGGATCTTGAGAACGGGAGCCGGGAGCCAGAGCGAGTTGACCGCCGGGGCATTGCTGGGAAGGGATACCCCCAAAGCCTCCGTGACCGGATAGTAGTTTACCTCCAGTTCCCCGAGGGAAGAGAGTCCCCGGTCAAACAGCTCAAGGGGAAGGTTGCGGGTCAGCCCTCCGATCACGGTCCGGATCTGGGACATGGCGGCATGAATCTTCCCCATGTTCATGCGCACTAGGGTATGAGGCAGTTTCGTCAGGGCGGAAAGCGCCTCGACATAATCCTGCGGCCCCTGCGTTCCATCCCCCACCGGCAATTCCTCATTCAGGAAAAGTTCCGCCGCCTGTTCGCAGTAGCCGGCCAGGGTGTCGGACGGGATGGCATTGAGCGCCGTCTGCGACTTTTCAATTCCGAGGAGATCCCGCCTGATCAGTCCCGGATTGGCGGTGTGCGTGAAGATCTTCCCGTCCGTCCCCGCTTCCAGTTCCACGGTATCGAGACTGCGGTACTCCTCGCCCAGGCGCAGGATGGGAATGTGGATCTCGTCACTCATCGCAAGCAGCAAAACGTCCGCGCGTTTCGGGTAGAAAAATTACTCTGCCAATTCATTGTTCCGGTCCGGGTTCAGGGTTCTCCTCCCCGGGGCTGGTCTCATTAATAGACCCCCTCGATCACCTGCTTTGTCCCACTCTGGAAGGGTCGCACATCGCCTACCCCATCCCACGGAAATTCCCCGCAGGGCTCGCGACGAATGGCTTCATCCCGCTCAAGGAAGCGCGGCACGAAGAATTCCTTCGTCATGGTGGTCAACTCGACCCGTCCATACTCACCGTATTCCACATCCCTAGTGGCGTCATCCGGGTCAACGATCCGCAGAACGGCCCGCGGTTGGGGCGCATAGTAGGTCAGGCTGTATTCCCCGGGTTCCCGCTTCCGGCTGATCGCAAGCCCCATCAGGGTGTTCCCGTAGGTTGGGGCGTAATTGATTCTCCCCTCCAGCACCTCCTCTTCGATAAAACGCACGTACTGCGGCGTCATGGTGGTCCCTCCCGCGAAGACCCCTTTGATACCGGCATTCACCAGGGACATGCGCTCCGCAAGACTCTCGAGGAGCTTGGGCGTGGTGAAAAGACACTGGATATTCCGGTGCCTGATAATGGTGACGGCCTGGTCGATGACGTGCTCCTGGTACTTGCGGGCCATGGCATATTCCCCGTCCGATATCAGACGCTTCACCCAGCGGGGATCGAGATCAATAAAGTAGCAGGCGCCGCCCCGGCGATTGGCAAGATGCTCAATCGAGAGTCTCAATCTTCGCGGTCCCGTGGGCCCTACCATCAGCCAGTTGCCCCCCTGTGGAAAGAAGTCGGCCGCATAATGATCGCTGAACTCCGAGTAGTCGGTCTTGTAGTCTTCCCAGCCGATCCGCTGCTTGGGCATCCCGGTTGTCCCCCCGGTTTCGAATACGTTGTAGGGCTGGCCTTCGTAGGCCTTCGGGATGAACCGGGCGGGATCCTCCTTCCGCAGCACTTCGTCGTCAAAGTTCGGGAACTTCTGCATGTCGGCGAAGCAGGCCACCTCCGCGATGGGGTCGAACCCGAGACCAGCAGCCCGGTCAAGCCAGTAGGGGCAACCGGTTTCGGGCGAAAAGTGCCACTTCATGCTTTCGCGGACGCGCTCGTCCAGCGCCGCGCGGGCCTCTTCCACGTTCAGATCACAGCTCATGTCAATTGTGTCCCCAAGGGACGGGGCTAATCCCTACCTCTTTCTGCAAATCCCGCAAGTCCCACGATCCCACTGCCCCGCTATTACTTTGGATCCGTGGACTAGATTGATCCCTGATCGCCGCTCTGAAACAATTCCCGCCTTCAGGGGAAGAACTTTGCCACGGTTTCCTCACTCGGCGGCCTGGTGACAAGAGACCCTGCAATCATGGCAAATGCCCCCGCCATCCAGCATATGGCTACCGGCATGACCCCGCCTAAAACGGGAAATTCTCCTCCGAATCCTGACATCGCAAAAAAGATGAGCCAGCTGATGG
>JAAZXD010000300.1 GCA_014240355.1 Roseibacillus sp.
GTCTGTAGTTCGGCATGGGTAATCGTGGCGAATGGCTGAGCCAGGGTGCCCGGGTTGGCGTTGTTGCCGAGGGGAGGGGGAGCCACGTGAAAGTCAGTCCCTGCCGCGACAGAGGACAGGAGACCAAGGGAGAGGATGGTGCAGATGGATCTTTTGGGGGGGAACATGGGGATGAGGGGGGGAAAGGCCCAGTTCGCGATTATGGAAAGAGGGGTCCCAGAATTTTGCAAAAAAATCCGAAATGTCTATAAAATATTATAATAAATATGTATAAACCATAGCGATCTCCCCGGGAATCACCCGGAAGGGTAATCATCCTGGGTCTTTCGTTCCCGGCGGCGCTGTTCTACCCCGCCCTGATGACACCTTCCCTTGCCTGATACCGGGGATTCGCACCTTCACTGGGATTGATCCCGGCATAACCGTTAGGTCTTCCATCGAGTTCAAAAAAAATTGAACTATAGGTCGACCTGTGTGCAGGATAATGCCGTGCCTGACGATGAGTCCAAGAGCCTCGTGGAGATCGAGAAGCAGGTGGTTTCGCTTTTTGCGGATGGAGTCCGGGTGGCCGGGTTGCCCCGTTCCATCGGCGAGATCTACGGGCTCCTGTTTATTTCCCGGGAGCCTCTCTCCCTTGATGATCTGGTAAAGCGTCTTGGGATTTCCAAGGGGTCTGCGAGCCAGGGCCTCAAATTCCTGCGGACGCTGGGGGCCTTTCGGGAAGTTGCCGGTCCGGATGCGCGGCGGACGTATTTTGAAGCGGACATCAAATTGAAGAAACTGGTGGGAGGTTTCATTCGTGAGCAACTGCGTCCGCACCTCGACAGCGGGAAGGATCGCATCAAGGTCCTTGAGACCGAAGTAATGAAGGAAGGCGATGCCGCCCAGCAGGCCTTCTATGAGGAGCGGGTCAAGAAACTGGAGCGCTGGCTGAAGCAGGCCAAGCTCCTCATGCCGTTGGTCCAGCGGGTGTTGGGAGAATGACGATGGCCGGGGAACAACGAGAGGAAGCGGCGTGGTACTGTCTCAGGACGCAGATCAAGCGTGAGCATATTGCCGCTGCATCCTTGAGGGAGTTGGGGCAGATTGAGGTGGTTTGCCCCCGGCTTCGTTATAAGAAAGCAACCCGGCGTGGGAAGGTCTGGTGGATTGAGCCTCTCTTCCCAGGCTATCTGCTTGCCCGTTTCGTGCTGGGGGAACAGGAACGAGCTGTCAGCTATGCCAAAGGAGTGAGCCGGATCCTGCGGTTTGGTGAGCACATCCCCACCGTGCCCGCTCGCTTCGTTGAAGATCTTCGGGCCGAATTGGTCCGGGACGGGGAGCGAAAGGAGCTCATCACCCTGCAGCCGGTGGCAGAACCGGGCGACGAAGTGGAACTGGTGGATGGCCCCCTGAAAGGCATGACCGGGACGGTGATCGAGGTTCGTCCAGCGGAAGAGAGAGTGCGGATTTTTGTCGAATTCCTCGGGCAGAGCCAGCCGGTCGAGGTGGACCTTTTTTCGCTGCTTTTGCCGCGAAAGCCCCTCCCACAGCAGGAAGAAATCGATTAGGGGGCCCCGAAGAGTTCATTTTTTTCTGAATTCGTTCATATTTTCTTGAACTGATTGCCCCATTGGGTGTCTTTCCCCTGCAACGTGCGGCAGGTGGCCAACTTATTCACACCGCTTCAGGCATCTCTTGAAGGTCTTGACTTCGCTGGAGTCCAAACGACCAAGGGCGGCAGCGTGATGAGCCGGTGGGCCACCCCAAACTTATTCACAACTTATTCAGAGAGAAGGTGAAGCTTTTTATTAGTGGTCACCGGGGCATGGTGGGGGCGGCGCTGGTCCGGGCCACTCCGGCGGTGGGGGAGGTCGAACTCCTGCTCCGGTCCCGGGCCGAACTCGACCTCTGTGACCAGCAGGCGGTCTTTGAGTTTCTCGGGAGGGAACGACCGGACCAGGTCATCATCGCAGCCGCGAAGGTTGGTGGGATTGTCGCTAACAGCACCTACCCTGCGGAGTTCGTCTACCAGAACCTCACCATTGCCGCCAACCTGATCCACGGCTCCTACCAGGCGGGAGTGAGGCGGGTGCTCTTCCTGGGGAGTTCGTGCATCTACCCGAAGCAGGCGCCCCAGCCCATGCCGGAATCCTGTCTGCTTAGTGGTCCCCTGGAACCTACCAATGAAGCGTATGCAGTGGCGAAGATTGCCGGGCTCAAACTGTGCCAGCACTACCGGGCCCAGTATGGGGTGCTCTATCATTCCGCCATGCCGACCAATCTTTACGGTCCGGGCGACAATTATCACCCGGAGAACTCGCATGTGATCCCGGCCCTGCTCCGCCGTTTCCACGAGGCCAAGGAGGAGAATGCCAGAGAGGTGGTCATCTGGGGCACGGGCACGCCGCGGCGGGAGTTTCTGCACGTCGACGACCTCGCCCGGGCCTGCTTTCACCTCCTCGACGAGGAGGATCCGCCGGACTGGGTCAATGTCGGCTCGGGGAGCGAGGTGAGCATTCTTGACCTTGCCACCGCGATTGGGCGGACCGTGGGATTCAAGGGCGATATTCTCACCGATCCTTCCAAGCCGGATGGGACGCCTCGCAAGCTCATGGATGTCTCCCGGATGAAGAAGACCGGATGGGAACCGACCGTCTCCCTGGAGGAGGGGCTCCGGATCACCTACGACTGTTTCCTGGCCGAACGCGCAGCGGGGTCGGTGCGGACGGGGTGACTTTCAGACCCAGCCAGATTTTATGAAAAAAGCGTTAATCACCGGAATCACGGGGCAGGACGGCTCCTACCTCGCCGAGCTCCTCTTGGGAAAAGGCTACGAAGTTCACGGGATCATCCGCCGGTCTTCCAGTTTCAACACCGAGCGCATTGACCATCTCTACCGGGAGCGGCAGGAGGAAGATGCCCGCCTCATTCTCCACCACGGCGATCTGGCAGATGGAACGAACCTGGCCCGCCTCCTGAACGAGACCCGGCCGGATGAAATCTACAACCTCGGGGCGCAGAGCCACGTGCGGGTGAGCTTTGACCAGCCGGAATATACCGGGGACGTGGTGGGCCTGGGAACCCAGCGGCTCCTGGAGACCATTCGCCAGACCGGTCTCATCGACAAGGTGCGCTACTATCAGGCCTCCTCATCGGAAATGTACGGGAAGGTGCAGGCCATCCCCCAATCCGAGGGGACGCCCTTCTGGCCGCGCTCTCCCTACGCCTGCGCGAAGGTTTACGGGCACTGGCTTACCGTGAACTACCGCGAGTCCTATGGCATGCATGCAAGTAGCGGGATTCTGTTCAACCATGAGTCTCCGCGTCGGGGGGAGACGTTCGTCACCCGCAAGATCACCCGGGCCGCCACCCGGATCAAGACAGGCCTGCAGGACAAGCTCTACCTCGGGAACCTCGATGCCAAGCGGGACTGGGGTTATGCGAAGGAGTACGTCGAAATGATGTGGCTCATGCTGCAGCAGGAGACCCCGGATGACTATGTGGTGGCCACCGGGGAGACCCATTCGGTCCGCGAGTTCGTGGAGGAAGTCTTCGGTTATCTCTCTCTCGACTGGGAGGCCGTGGTTGACTACGACGCCCGCTACGAGCGTCCGGCCGAGGTTGACATGCTCGTTGGGGATGCCTCCAAGGCCAAGGCCCAGCTGGGATGGGAACCGAAGGTCAAGTTCAAGGACCTGGTGCGGATCATGGTGGATGCGGACCTGGAACTTGCGGAACGGGAGAAAAAGATTGCGGAAGCTACCGGCTAAGTGGGTGCAGACCAGTCAGACGCGGCCGCCAGGGCCGGCATCAAAACGGTTCCCTTTTGCGGGTTACCGGTGGCCCTGCTCGACTATGGCCTCGCGGTTGAGCTGATCCATCGCTGGGCCGAGGCGGGGGACGCCGCCTATGCGGTGGAGGCGGCCAACGCGCACGTGGTCTCCCTCTCGCAGCATGAACCGGAATTCCGGAAGGCGATCGACCGCTTTGATCTCATCTGTCCCGACGGCATGCCGCTGGTGTGGGCGGTAAACCACCGCGTTCCGGAGGAGGATCGCCTGAAGGGCCGGGTGTACGGACCGAGTCTCATGTTGCGCTCGCTGGAATCTTCCGCCGACACCGGGGTCCGGCACTTTTTTCTCGGGGGGATGGAAAGTACCCTGG
>JAAZXD010000301.1 GCA_014240355.1 Roseibacillus sp.
CTGCAAACCAACGCATCCACTGATCAAGGTTGGCCACGACCTCGACCTGATCGATGTAATCCGGATCGTTATCCGCCTGGTTCATGACGCGGAGAAACTCATCGAGATCAGTCCAGTCATTCTCCGAGCCATTGGTCTGCTTTCCCCATCCATCCCGGGCATATCGGTCCAGGTCCCCACCGCGGTAGGCCCAGTTCACATCGGGGCGCACCTTCTTGTAGAGATTGCCCTGTGGATCCTGGGTCATTTTCTCATCGACAAATTCGAAGTTGAGCGGCTGGAGGTGCACGAAACTTCCGTAGTCTTCCTGCCTGTCTCTGGCCGGATCGTTGCCATTCCGCCGAAAGGCGATGCGCTTGCTGTCGGGAGCCGGGAGATCACTTGCCTGGAAAAGCTTCATTCCGATGAACTGAAGCCACGTGTACTGGGTATTCAGGTTCATCTGACTCGATCCGTTCCAAGGCCTGTCGCGGGGAAGATTGACCCGCATTGGTGGCGGATTATCCCCGCGACTACTTGCTCCCCGCACCCGCACACCGCACTGGTAGCGCACAACAGGACCACTGCAATCGTCAGCAATGAGAGTGCAGTGGTGCTGCGCGTTGGAGTCACGATCAACGCCGGAGAAGGCCTGGTTTTCGGCCCTGGTCATGATCAACCGGTAGATCCCCTCGCCCTCCGGATTGGGCTCATCATCGACCTGGTAGTGCAGATTGGCCACCTGTCCGATACTGGTAGGCGCCGGCCAGGTCCGGATGTTGCTTCCATCGGTGGCCGAGAGATAAAACTCGATGATCGTTTCATCCTCCATGGCGGGCAGGGTTGCTCCGAACACCCCGTCATTGGCATCCCCGTCATTGTGCAATCCGTCATCCACCATCGAGGTGCTTGAGAACTCGGGGGCATCCAGAACCGAGACCCGGTAAAAAAGAGTAGCCGTCAGCGCGCTCATGGAAGTGTCACGCAATTTCGCCCGGATCGTAACGATATCCGTGGAGCGCGGAATGGGCGGACTGTGCATGACGTCCTGGATCAAGGGTGCCACCGATCCTTCCTCCAAGGCCGCGGAATTGACACCCCCGGGAGTAGCACCTCCTTCGCTCGCCCGCCAATTCTGACCTGATTTGTTGGTCAGTCCCGTCTGAATCAGCTCAAGGGACTCCCCGGTTCCGTCATGAGCAGCCTCCCAGGTCCAACCGGGCTCCCCGGCGTCCGTCACTCGCGTCCGGGTGGCCCACTCTCCCTGGTCATGATAACTCACCTCATCGACCTGCTCCTCCTTCTCATCGATCAGTCGGATAGTTTCTCCACGATTGCTCAGAGATCCGGTCCACCCGCCCGCAAGCTGATCAACTGCTCCATAAATAGCCGTGAATTCAGCCGGATCGGCAGCCACCACCAAAAACCCCCCGGCCGGGATGGTGAGATCCGGAAAGGTGAAATTAATCCCATTGGTGAAACTCCAGTCCTCCACCTTCACGGGACCGTCACCGATATTCGTCAGTTCAAGAAATTCGTGGGCAACATTTCCACTTTCCGGGTGGTACATGATCTCATTGATCACGATCGCGTCGGAAGCTCCCCCAATCTGGATGGTCACCTTGCCGGGACCAGACCCCAGAGAGCCATCGCGCACCCGATAAGTGAAACTGTCCGTCCCCGTGAATCCAGGAGGGGGGTGTAGACGAATGATCCGTCCCCGTTCAGGATGACCTCTCCGTGGGCGGGCGGATTCACCAGCGACGCGACCAGGGCGGCGCTGTCGATGTCGATGTCGTTCACCAGCACACCCGCCGCTGCCCTGATGGACAACTCCTGGTTCAGAATGGCCAGGTAGGAGTCATCCACGGTCACGGGAGGATCGTTTATCCCTGAAACAGTGAGATTCACCGCCACGGGATCGGAGGTGCGCACCCCATCCATCGCAGTGTAAGTGAAGGCATCTGTCCCCTCGAAATCCGGTTCCGGAGTATACGAGAACGATCCGTCCTGGCCCAGGACAAGTAGCCCGTGCGCGGGCGGAGAAAGGAGAATTGCGACAAGGGGATCGTTCTCGGCGTCGCTGTCATTGCTCAACACCCCCTCGGCCGAAGCAACGGTCCTGGAAGCATCCTCCTGCACACCGTAAGTGTCGGCCACCCCGTTGGGAGCACGATCCAGATGAATAGTGACCGTGGTCTCCGGCGAAGCGAGAACCCCATCGTTCGCACGATAGGTGAAGGTCACTGCTCCGGGGCTCCCGTCCGCTGCACGATAAAAAAACGATCCTTCCGGACTCAGGATCAAGTCACCGCTCGTCGCAGGGTCGACCAATTCCGCCACCAGTGTCGTTCCATCGGGATCAAAATCATTGGCAAGAACTCCATCCTGCTCATCGATTATGATCCAGCCGCCCGGATCGATGGCATACACATCGGAAATGGTTTCCGGGATGTCTTCCACGTTGATCACATTCAGGGTAACGCTTTCCACCGGTGAAACCGACTTGCCGTCCGAGGCCGTATAGGTGAAGGAGTCGGGGCCGAAATAGTTGCGGGCCGGCAGATAGCTGAATGATCCGTCTCCATTGAAGGTGAGCACCCCGTGCGAGGTAGAACTCACCAGGGTAGCGGTCAGGACTTCCTCGTCGGGATCCACATCATTGGCCAGAACTCCCTGGCTGGCGCTGCGGATATACTCCGTGTCTTCCCCGGGCGAGTAGACATCAGGTTGCGTCTCGGGGATATCATTGAGCCCCGGGAGGACGTTAATTGTCACCATCCCCAGCGAACTGGCGGCCCCGTTACTGGCGCGGTAGACAAAGCTGTCCTCTCCCTCGAAATTCAACCCCGGCGTGTAGAGAAACGTTCCATCCGCATTGAGGGTCACCGCGCCATGAGCCGGACCGCTTTCCAAGGCGCAGGTCAGACCCACCCCGTCGAGATCCGTGTCATTGTCCAGCAAGCCGCTCCTGGTGCCATTCACAACCTCCATTTCCATGTTAAAACTAAGATCGGAGCTCTGCGGGTCGCTCTGGTGGATCTCCACCGCAAGGACGTTGTCTCCCTCCACAAAAAGGGCAGGCGGGACGGGAGGCAGTTCAATCTCAAGATTGCCGTCGTCCACCGCGCTCTGGGCAAAGTCGTTGTAGGATGGGTTGGCATCAATATTGTCGATACCGATCCGTGTCCCATTGAGAAAGACCACGACCCCGTCATCGCGGAAAACCCGACAGGCGGCGCTCACAATCTCATCCACGTCCTCAACCGTGAAGGTGCGGCGAAAGTAGGCGGTGGGATGCTTGTTCCGGGCATCGCCACCGAAACCAATCTCGCTTTCCTCGTCACCATCTCCATATCCCAGTTCAGCCGGACCACTATTCCATTGCGAATCGTTGTAACCGGGATCCCGCCACTCACTGCCAAGATCCGTGCCGGTGTCGTCGAACCTCCATTCAGATCCATAGGGCACCACCGTTTCCGCACCCCCCGCTGCCCCGCTCACGTCAAGAGCTCCGTTCTCCTGAACCACATAACTGTCATCTCCGGTGACCGGCGCATCCGGCCGGGGATCCACTGTCAGGGTTACCACCGTCAAGCCGGACTGCAGCGATCCATCGCTGGCACGATAACTGAATCTGTCTGTCCCGAAAAAGTCATCATCGGGCGTATAAATGAATGTTCCATCCGGATTCAGGGTGAGTGATCCGTGCTCCACATCCTCTCCCTCAACCGCGCTCAGATCCCCACTTTCCGGATCACTATCGTTGGCAAGCACTCCCACCCCCGGAAGGCCCATCGCGAGCGATGAGTCTTCGGCAACGACATAAGTCTCCGGAACCCCAACCGGCGGATCATTAACGGCCTGCACCTCTATGATCACAGTAGCCGGTTCCGAGGTGCCGCTGGCGTCCGTGACTTCATATGTAAAACTGTCCGTTCCGAAGAAATTGACCACGGGGGTGTAGATGAACACGCCATCGGGAGCCATACTCACCACCCCATGCTCCGGCGGGAGCACCACCGCTGCGGAGGCGTTCTCTCCCACCGCGTCATTCTCCAGGACCCCTCCTCCACTACCAGCCCCCTGCGTCACGGAGATATCGTCGAAATAGGCGCGGATCTCCTCATTGCCCCGGGTCGTACCATCGGTGTAGGCTCCCAAG
>JAAZXD010000302.1 GCA_014240355.1 Roseibacillus sp.
GCGATATCTGCTCAACAGAATGACGCGCTAAAGAGTTTTACGGTCGCTGAGGGATTGAAGGCCGTTTTATGGGCCGGCACCGACATGATCCACAGCCCAGTGGCCATGGACGTGGACAGTAGAGGGCGCGTGTGGGTGACTGAAGATCTGCAGCACTCCGGCAAGGCGAATGTGCCGCACGCCCGCATCAAGATCCTCGCGGACACTGACAACGACGGTCGGGCCGACTCCGTGAAGCTCTTTGGCCCGACCTACAGCTCGAAACCGATGGGGATCAGCGTTTTCGATAATGTCATCGTCGTGTCGATGGCTCCGAACATTCATGTCTACACCGACGTCAACCGTGACGACTCCTTTGATCCGGAGGTCGACAGCGAAGTGATTATTGCCAAGGGATTCCACGGCAGATCCCATGACCATGCCCTGCACGCCGTCGTGCCGGGCCCGAGCGGAAAATGGTATGTGAACCACGGCAACACGGGGGCGGATGTAACAATGGCAGATGGTCGCCGGATCCACGCCAGTTCCTACTACAGTCAAAACCCGGCCAGCATTGGGAAGACCAGTCATGACGGGCGTCTGTACGTCGGGGGCTTCGGGATGCGGATGGATCCGAATGGACACAATGCCGAGGTGATCTTCCAGAATGCACGCAATCCACACGGGATGCTGGTGACCTCCTTTGGTGATATTCTGCAAGCAGACAACGACGACCCGGTCCACGCCCGCGCGGCCTGGGTGATGGAGTATTCCAATTTCGGGTATGCCTGCCTGGAGGACGGGAATCGCTCCTGGGAAGACTCTGCCAAGAGTTGGGAAAGAAAGCTGGTAACCCAGGAGATCGTGAAGAATGCCTATGAGCGGCACAACAAGTCCTCACTGCGCCGCGACGAGGGCCACTGGCGCGAACATTTCCCCGGGGTGACGCCGCCGGGCAATCTCTGGGGTCCGGGAGCGCCCACCGGCGACTATTTCATCGAAGGCGACGAACTGGGGGCGGCCTTTCGAGGCAGTTATCTCGTTTGCGAAACGGTCCACCGGGCCCTGTTCCGCTTCCGGTCCGAGCTGAAGGATGCACAGGTGGAACTGATTGATCTCGACAAGTCCTTTTTTGCGACCGACCGAGGGTCTGACAACCGATCGGCCTCAGGGTTCCTGCCGTCAGACGTCGTGGCAAGCACGGACGGTTCGCTTTTTATCACTGACTGGAATTCGCACGTCAACGGCCGTGGCTCCGGGAATTCCGAAGGAGCGATCTTCCGTCTGCACCGCATCGACGAGAAGCGCGTGCAACCACCGGAGATCGACTTTGCTTCTCAAGCTGGGTTGCTCGATGCCCTGAAGAGCCCGGCTCCCGGCGTTCGCTGGGTCGCGCAGGATAAACTGAAAACCATGCCGGGTGCCGCGGGCGCCCTGTTGGGTTTCATCAAGGCCAACACTGGCAATCCCTACTACTGCGCCCGGGCGGTATTCATCCTTGCCCAGCTCAGGGATGCCAGGGGTCCAGACTACGTGAGGGCACAGCTGGGGTCAGAGGATGCCCAGCAACGCATCATCGCCTTCCGTGCTCTGCGCCTGGCCGGCAGGGAACCCATTCTTCCTCTCATCACGCTCCTGGCGGACGATCCCTCCCCCGCGGTGCGCCGTGAGATCCTGCATCCCCTGCGTGACATCGAGCTCGACAAGGCTCTTGAGCCCCTGGGCAAGCTCATCGCCGGGTATGATGGCAGGAATCGCTGGTATCTCGAAGCCATCGGCACGGTATGCGATGGGCGCAGCGCGGTGATCTACGAAAAACTTGTCCGGCCCACCCAGGCGGATCCCAAGAGCTGGACCCGGCGAGAGAAGAACCTGGCCTGGCGGATGCGATCGCCACAGGCCCTGTCCGATCTGGAGCAGTGCATGACGACGCAGGACACGGGCATCGAAGAGTTCCGCCGCCTCGCTTACACCTTCGCGCTCTGCTACACCGAGGACGAACGAAAGCGTAACGCCGCGGCCATGAAGCGTTTCAGTGAGCTCCCGGCCTTCCGGGATGAGGAGTTCCAGGCGATCATTGGTGAGTTCATCGAAAAGGATATCAACGATCCTCCCCCAATTGCGCTGACGCAGAGTTACACCTTCCCCGGGGATTACGGCAGAAAGACAGAACTGGCATCTGTCGACGAGATCGCCGCCCTGGAACCGGACGTGAGAAATGGCCAGACCAAGGCCGCCTCCTGTCTGATCTGCCACAGGATTAACGACGCAGGTGTCGCCTTCGGACCGGAGATCAGCAACTGGGGGACGTTGCGGGATGCAAAGACGGTGATCCGCGCCCTGGTGACACCCTCTTCCGAGCTCGCTCACGGCTACGACAAGCCTCTTGTAGTGACCCAGGGCAAACATCGCCTGGAAGGTGTGTCCAGAGGCTACAGCTGGCATGCCGGAGCGATCCGCGTCAGGACGATTGGCGGCCTGACTCTCAAGGTCCCCCACCGTCGACCACACGCGAAGATTCAGTATCTGGAGAACCACTCCTGGATGCCCTCCGCGTCGACCATGGGCCTCTCAAGCCAGGATGTGCGCGATATCGCTGAGTATCTCATGGGCGGTGCCACCGGCAAACCGGCTCCACCTCCGGGGGAGATTAAGCCGGCATTCAGTCGGGGCATTGGCCGGGGCTGGATTGAATTGACGAAGAAAGACTTCCTCAATGTCAACTGTTGGACGGATACGTGGCGCTGGGAAGGCGGTCATGTCTGGTGCTCCGGGCGTCCAACCGGCGTGATTCGCTATCGCGAGCCCCTGACCAACTTCGAGTTTTCCTGCATGTGGATGCACAAGAAGAAGGGCGGCAACTCGGGCGTCTTCGTCTGGGCGACTCCGCAATCCATTGTAAATCTGGCGAAAGGCCGGGGTCGACTGCCCCACGGCATTGAGGTTCAGGTGCTGGATCTCGGTTATCGTGAGGTCTATGAGGCCCAGTATAAGAAGAAGAGCGACTGGTTCACCAGCCATGGCGATGTCTTCCCGGTTGGCCCCATAAAGATGACCCCCTTCCCGCCGGTGGCCCCCAACGGGCGGAGAAGTTTTCCTTCGAAAGAAACAACGCTGGGGATCAACAGGTGGAACCACTATTACGTGCGTGCCCTTGACGGTGAAGTCCGGCTCTGGGTGAATGGAGAGGAAGTCTCCGGAGGGAACAGAATCAATCCCGCCTCCGGCTTTCTCTGTCTCGAATCCGAAGGAGCTCCGATTGAGTTCCGAAATATCCGCCTACGCAGACTTCCTCCGGCCGGAACCGCCTTGCCGGAGGGCCTGGAGATCCCCGTTCCAGTGATTGAGAATCCGGCTCACCGGCCCGCGGTGAGCCTGAAGGGACACGTCCTGCTCGGCACATGGGAGTATCTCGGGAGCTACACGCGGGAATTCCTTGCTGATGGCCGATGCATTCTGCGCAATGGCGATGAGGTCATCTGGACGAAAAAGACCATCGCGAAAACCCCTGCATCCGTCACCCTCAAAGGCGGCTTTCAACACAAGTTGAATGGCGAGGGCCTGGATATTGAAGGTCGTTACAAGGCTACACGCCGCAAGTAACCCGCAGGGCCACGGTGCAGCTTCTCCGGATCCTGTTTCCCAGGATATTTCCCTCCCGGTGCGATGCTGATGATCCTCGCCTGTTCTCCGGCGAAGATTTGGGGAGAATGAGAGTTGCTTCCCCCTCCTCCGTCGATGTGCTAAATCAGGACTGACATGCAAATCCTCCACCCTGATTTCGGACTGCCTTCCCGCCTCAATCCATGAGGATCACCCGCGCAGCTTTTCTCCTCTTCTTCCTTTTCGCCTCTCCGCTTTACTCGGATCACCACAAGGGGAAGATCATGCACTCCTTCCTGGGACTTGGAAAGGGCGCCCGCTCTTCCATCATTGGTGAGGACGGCAAAGTCTCATGGAAAATCGATCTTCCGGCCAGTGATGGCTGGATTCTACCCAATGGTAATGTCCTGCTGGCGGTTTATCCCTGCAAGGAATACCCGAAAGGCGGAGTTGCCGAAATCGAACGCGCATCCAACAGGACGGTGTTCTCCTACCAGGGACAACAGAAGGAGATCAGTACCGTGCAACTTCTTCCTGACGGAAACTTCCTT
>JAAZXD010000303.1 GCA_014240355.1 Roseibacillus sp.
GGAGGGCACGGGAAGTTTCGGATCTTCCATCACCTACAATCCGATCTTCAATCCGGTGATCGATGACGTTGTGCGGCAGAGTTTTGCCTTTGATCAATCCGTGACGGCCCACTACGTTGAGTTTACCTGCGCGGACAACTTTTACTCGAACGGGGGGAATGGACCACCACCGGGAGGGGATCGCGTCGGGTTGGGAGAGATCGCCTTCGAAATTGTCGCCCCCACCACCGATCCTCTCATCGCTCTGCCTGCCAATGTCGGCCTGGATCTCGATGGCTCGGTGCAGACCTTCGATGTTGCGATCGGCAACCTCGGAGCGACCCGGGCCCTCACCATCAACGGGATCTCGTTCACGGGAGTCCATGCAGGGGCCTTTTCCGAGTTGTCGGCCCCCGCATCCCTGGCACCGGGGGGGAATGGCATCATCCAGATCAGCTTCAACCCAACCGGTCTCTCTGGAACGATCTCAGCCGGCCTGCAGGTGCAGAGCACTGATCCGGACACGCCCACTGCGGTTGTGGGCCTGAGTGGCTTCCTCCACGATCCGAAACTGGTGGTAGCGGGCAGTCATGACTTGGGGCAGTTCGCCGCCGGGGGAGGAGTTCAGAACGGGTCATTGCCCATCTCAAACGGGGGCGGAGGACAGACCTTGACGATCTCCAACACCTCCATCGGCGGTGCGGATGCCGATCACTTCACGGTCTCCGCTGCTCCCGCCAATCTCCTGCCCCTTGCGGCCGGATTGATCAGTTTGAGTTTCGATCCGCTCGGCGAGGAGGGCGAATTCGACGCCCAACTGACCATCACCTCGAATGATGCGATCGATTCCACCGCGGTCGTGAATCTCACCGCCCGGGTGGAGAATGTGATTCCGAATTCCGGAGTGCGCATCAACGAATTCATGGCCAGCAACGGGCTTGCCCTGGACGATGGCGACGGCAATTCCTCGGACTGGATCGAACTTTACAATGCCGGTCCCGGAGTGGCCGATCTCACCGGGTGGTACCTGACCGATGAGGGGGACAATTTGGAGAAGTGGCGGTTTCCAGCCGCCACCACCATCCCTGCGAACGGTTATCTGCTCGTCTTCGCATCCGGTCAGAGAACCGATGATTATGTCGACGCCGCGGGCTTCCTTCACACCAACTTTCGCCTGGGCACGGGCGGCGAGTATCTCGCACTCGTGAAGGGAGACGGAACGACCATCGTAACCGAGTTTGCTCCGCTCTTCCCTCCTCAATTCAATGATGTTTCCTATGGGATCTTTCAAGCGGGTGGAGCTTCCCATAATCTTATCGGGAGCTCCGACGCCGAGGTATTGATTCCCACCAATGGGTCGCTGGGGAACACCTGGCAGGTTGATTCCTTCAGCCCCGGTGTGGACTGGATCTCGGGAACGGGGCAGGGCGTGGGATATGATACCGGGCAGGACTTTGACCAGTACATCACGACCGATGTGGAGAGCGAGATGCGGACACAGGGGACCTCGGCTTTTATCCGTTTCCCCTTCGCCCTGGTGGATGCCTCGACCGTGACGGAACTTTCATTGTCCTTTCGCTACGACGACGGATTCGTGGCCTATCTCAACGGTAGTGAGATTGCCAACCGCAACGCACCGGACCTGCCCGTTTGGGACGACACGGCCGATGGCAACGTCAACGAGAGTGCCAACTCGGAGACCATCGATGTCTCCGCCTTCCTTGGCGATTTGCAGAATGGCGCAAACGTATTTGCGGTTCACGGGTTGAATCGTTCCTCGGGCAGCTCAGATTTTCTGGTTGAGGTTTCGCTCGAAGCCAGCGTGTCGGGTGGTGGTCCATTGTCCTTCGGCTACCTCAGTTCACCGACGCCGGGTCTTCCCAACGCGGATTCTACCACTCCCGGACCCGTGATTCAGAATGTCTCTCATCTTCCTGCGCAGCAGCCGACCTCGCTGCAGAATATCGTGGTGACCGCTGAGGTGGCGCCCCGGCTCGCTGCGATCACGACGGTCAATCTGGTGTATCGAGTCGACTTCGGCGCGGAGGTTGCCATTCCGATGACAGTCGACGCGGGCAGCTATACCGCCTCCATCCCCTCGTCGGTCTATCGATCGGGAGATATGGTGCGCTGGTATGTGAGCGCTTCCGATGGGGATGGAAATGTCGGGCGCGCGCCCGTCTTTCTCGACCGCACGGGCAACAACCAATCGCCGGAGTATTTCGGCACGGTGATCCTGGATGTCCGACTCACCTCGCCGTTACCCGTCTTCCAGTGGTTCGCGCAAAGCGAGTCGGCCGCCAACACGCGCAGCGGGACGAGGGCCTCGGTCTACTTCGGCGAGAGATTCTATGATAATATATTTGTCCGGAAACGTGGTGGCGCAACCAACGGGAGTTCCCAGAAGTTCAACTTCAACAAGGGGGACGGCCTCTACATCAACAGCGAGATGCCCTCGGTGGGCGAGATCAACATGAACGCGCGGGGATCCGACAGCACCTACGTGCGGCAGACTCTGGCCTTCGAGGCCTACCAGGCGGCCGGGAACGCGGGTTGCAATTCGGCTCTTTGGTACATGCGGTTGAACGGAATCTTCGATCGTGTCGGCGTTTTCATCGAACAGGTGGATGAAGATTTTCTCGACCGCAACGGGTATGATCCAGCCAGCGATCTCTACAAGTTCGTCCAGCGGAGCAACTTGAACCCGGTATTCTTCGATACCATCACCGGGATCGAGAAGAAGACCGGTGACCAGAGCGATTTGACGACCGTGCAGAACCTGGTGTCCGGTCTCAATCGGAGAACCAGCACTGCGCGCCGCCGTTACGTCATCGACAACCTGGACCTGCCCCAGATCGTGAACTATCTCGCGGTGCGCTCGATCACCCAGGATGCCGACGATGTCCGCAAGAACTTTTACGGCTACGTCGACAACCGGGGCGATCAGCGCTGGCGGATCTTCCCGTGGGACAAGGACTGGACCTTCGGCGTGACTGGAGACGGTGGCACGCACCTGCCGCATCCCTTTTTCGGAGACCAGGAACATGCCAAGCAGAATGCGAATCAGTGGAACGTGCTCTACGATGTTCTCTTCGAGGAAACCACCACCCAGCGCCTCTACCTGCGCCGCTTGCGCACCGTGATGGACGAGGTGCTGCAGCCGTCCTCCACTCCGCGGGCGCGGCGCTACTTCGAGAACCGCGTAGCGGAGATCATTGCCCCGGCCAGTCCGCCGCTGAGCTCCAGCATCTCATCGATCAACAATTACCTGAACAGCCGGCGCAACGTGCTCTTCCGTAATTACCCCGGCCTGATTCCGGCTTCGCAGGTGGCGAATCCCGACATCCGCATCAGTGCCGTGGAACAGAATCCGGTTTCTGCCAATCAGGACGAAGAGTATATTGTCCTGACCAATCACGAAGCGACCGAGATCGATATTTCGGGTTGGAAGCTCACCGGGGGCGTGGAGTTCACCTTTGCCCCCGGCACGGTCATCGAGCGGGGGGGAGACCTCTACCTCTCTCCGGACACGCTCGCCTTTCGCAATCGGGCGACTTCACCAACCGGAAACGAAGAGCGCCTCGTGGTGGGACCTTACGCCGGTCATCTCTCCAATTTCGGAGAGACCCTCAACCTCGTGAACCCCGCGGAGGCGCTTGTTTCAGCCTTCCAGACTCCGGTCAATCCAAGCGATCCGCAGCGCTACCTCGTCGTTAGCGAACTCATGTATCATCCAGCCGGTTTCAATCCCGATGCCGAGTTCATCGAACTGATGAACATCAGCGACTCCGTGACGGTGAATCTGAGCGGAGTGCATTTCACCGCCGGCATTGATTACACCTTTCCCGGTGGAACTACGCTGGCCCCCGGGGCACGCATTGTGGTCCCCTTCTCCGATTTTCAGAATGGCTCCCGCTTCAACAATGGCAGCGATCGCATCAAGTTGGAGGATGCCACCAATAGCACCATCCGGGAGTTTGCCTACGACGACGAAGCGCCCTGGCCGACCGGTCCCGACGGTGGCGGGTTCAGCCTGGTCTTGAGGAACCCGGCTGGCAATCCCGATCACAATGACCCCGCAAACTGGCGGGCGATCTCATCATCGGAACCTGTGGGTTCACCAACGAGCCGAAGCACG
>JAAZXD010000304.1 GCA_014240355.1 Roseibacillus sp.
TGTCATCACGGCTCTCGGATTTCCGCTCAGTGCCCGGCGGATCCGTTACGTTATCTTTGGCGTGGGCCTCATTCTGTCCCTGGCGGTAATGTCGATGCCCTGGCTGTTGATGGAGTTGGACTTTCTCGGTCCCTAGCGGGCGATCTCTACTCTTCTCCCAGGCTGACTTGACTCGCCCTGCGTTTCTCAAAAAGGAGCGTTTCCCTGTAGCCGACCTCAAGAGCGAGCGCAGTGGCCCGGTCGAAGTCGCGGGCGATCTCTTCGGGCGCGTGTGCATCGGAATTGATGAGCAGGGGAATTCCGGCCGTGCAGGCCAGAGCGAGGAAGCCCCGGGCCGGGTACTGTTCCTGACAGGGTTTGTGCCAGCCCGCGGTGCTCAGTTCGATGGCGCAACCGGATTCCGCGATGGCTTCCACGGCTGGTTCGTAAAAGCGCTTCAAATCACCATCCGGGCGATAGGCGAACTTCTTGATCAGGTCGGGGTGGCCGAGAAAATCGAAGAGTTCGCTCCGTGCCATCCTGGCGTACTCTTCCCAGTAACGGCTCCAGGTTTCCTCCACGTCTGCCTCCGCCCACCGCCCCAACCACTTGGGGTTATCAAAGTCCCAGTCGCTGAGGTAGTGGATCGAACCGATGAGGTAATCCCAATCGGTACGCGAAGCGAGGTCCTCGATCCAGCGCTCGCATCCGGGGAGCCATTCGCATTCGAGCCCAAGCCGGACCGGGATTCGACCGGCGGCGTGCGTGCGGGCAGTTTCAACCCATTCGAAGTAGGTGGGCAAATCGCTGGTGAGCATGTGCCAATCGTCAAAGGGCTCCGGTCTAAGGGGTGCGTGGCAGGACACGCCATATTCGGTGAGGCCGGCTCCGAGGGCTGCCTCAATGTAGTCCTGTGGTGTCCCCCTGGCATGGTGGCAGAGGGGAGTATGGGTGTGATAGTCGGCCGGCATGCGAAATCTTTTGTGCCAAGAGTGCCTTTGGCGTTGTCGCGTGGGGAGAGGAATACTAGGTTCTACGCCTGGCGCAAGTGCAGGCCCATGTCAGAGTCCAGCGACCAAGCACAGTTTCCGAAGGTCAACCCCTTCACCGAATCCCTCATTGCGAAGCTCCAGAGGCACCCCAAACGGGTGGTATTCACCGATGGTGAGGATGAGCGTGTTTTGCGGGTGGCGGCCCAGATGGTGAAGGAGGAGGTCGGGATTCCCATTTTGCTTGGCGACAAGGCGAAGATCCTTTCCCTGGCTGAGGACCACGGGATTGGGCTGGATTTCATAAAGGTGCTGGAACCGGAGAAGGCCGGCGATTTCGAGATTTTCTGCGAGTTCCTTCAGCGCACCGAGCATATTCGCGGTATCGAGATTACCAATGCGGCCGAGATTATCCGCCAGCCGGCCTACTTCGGGGCCATGATGATCCAGTATGGCCAGGCGGATGGGCTGGTGGGAGGCAACATCAGCTTTCCGGCTTCGATCTTTCGTTCGCTCCTGCACCTTGTGAAACCTGTCCCCACGGTGCCCCGGGTGTTTTCGGTAGCCATCCTTTTTGCGCCCCACCTCGCACACTTCGGTCGCGAGGGGGTTCTCTTTCTCGCCGATTGCGGACTCAATGAGGACCTCTCCAGTGAACAGCTGGCAGCAATCGCGATGGAGACCGGACAACTGGCACGCGTTTATCTTGGACGGCGTCCGCGGGTGGCGCTCCTCAGCCATTCGACCAAGGGTTCCGCTTCCACGTCCTCGGGGCGTGAAGTTCAGGCGGCCACTGAAATCGCCCGTCAGCGGGTGAACCCCGACGAAGTTGATATCGACGGTGAGCTGCAGGCGGATGCGGCGCTCGATCCTCTTGCGTCAGAGATCAAGTTACCAAACGCGGAGTTCAAGCAGGCGGCCGATGTCCTGGTCTTCCCGAACCTTGATGCCGCTAACATCGCCCTGAAGCTGCTTACTCATGTGGGGGGAGCCCGATCCTATGGTCAGTTTATTCTCGGATTGACGCGGCCTGCGGCCCAGGTGTCCCGGACCATGGACGTGGAGGGGATCTACGGGACAGCCCTGGCGGTTGGGGTGGAGGCAATCAAGTACCACGAGGCCTACCCGCAGGGCGAGGCGTAGGGTCGTCGGCGCTCACACGATGGACTCGTTTGCGAGCCAGCTTGTGATCTGGTGGAAGAGCTCCTCCCTGGTTTCATCGACGAAGGGCTCATGAAGGGCCTCGGGGAATTCGTGAAGCGTGAGGTGCGGGAGGGGAGCCTCCTCCAGCAGGGCATGCAGATACTCCGGGGGGCACACGGGATCGCAGAGGCCCTGGGTGATCAGGAGGGGGAGCTGCAGGGGAGCGTTTTTCAGCTCCTCCCGGATCCGTCGGGCAGCTGCAATCATGGCGTATCCCCAACCGATGGATACCCGTGCGTGAATGAGACGGGACTCTCCGTTCTCCCTCCAGGGGTCCGGTTGTCTGCTGCACTTGTCCTGGGTGACGCCTGTGGACACCGTGAGCCCGGGAAGGAGACAGGCCCCCAGCCGGGCGAAGCGGGCAAGGAGAGGATTTTGGGTTGCCTCCGGATACAGGAGTGGAGAACTGATCCAGGAAAACGCGTAGAGGTCCGGATTCTGTATCATTTCTCGGAGAGCCATGAGACCGCCTGCGGAGTGGCCTAGGATTCCGAGAGGCCCCTGATAATCACTACATAGTTCCCGACAGCGTTTGCGATTGGAACCCGCGATGCGATCGACGATCTCAAAGCCGGGCACACGTCCCCGCACGCCCGTGGAGTAGCCATGTCCGGGCAGGTCGGTAGCCACGCAGGCGATTCCGTTCTGCAGGAAGGGCCTGAGGATTTCCCCATAGCGCTCGGAAAAGTCACCCTGGCCGTGAAAGTGAAAGGCCGCACCGCGGACAGCTACTCCCGCATCGGGATGGAAAACGTACCGCCGCAGACAGTAGCCGTCCAACTCGATGTTTTCCTGGCTGCAATTCATTGGTCAGGTTGCAGGGAGAGAAGGAGCTCGTCGATGAGACAAACATCGTTGCTGCGGTCATTCCGGGTAAAGGCAAGATGAAGGTTACGGAGGATGCGGAGAAGAATGTCACGCATGGTGCAGGGGCCCTGGATGGAACGTTGGGAGTCGGGAGTAAGGACAGCCGAATTAGTGCGGATCTCTGCCACCGGAATGAGGCGTCCGGCTCCGAAGCAATCGACTAGATGCGAGTGTCCGTCCACTGAGATCCAGGCCAGAAAGTGTGCAGGGAAATTGCAGCCGCCAATGCAGAGGCCAAGCCGGTGAGCGACCAGCATGGCGAGAACGGTCAGGCCGATGGGGTTGCCCTTGCGGTTCATGATGATCCAGAGCAGATCAGCATTACCCGGGTGGTAGGAGTCCGTCTTGTTGCCCTGGAAGCGTCCGGACCCAAATAGGAAGCGGCAGAGAGATCGTTCTTCCCGATGAGCATCGTGTAGAATGGCCTCATCCGTAATCTGGTCGAGAGCGTCCGGCAGGGTGGGCCGCAGGGAGGTTCCATCGTGAAGCAATTCGCTGAGAAGGCGCAGGAGGAGCTCAAAGCTTTCCCAGTCCCCGTTGCTTTCGTTGAAACCCTGCTGGGGGATGACCCACTGGTTCCGAATCTGGCGACGCCGCCCGGGAGCAAGCAGTTCGCTCAACCGGCTTCGGTCACCGTTCGCAAGAGTTATTCCCAATCGGGCAAGCTCCGCGCTTACATCTCCCCGGCAGGTGGCGAAGCGCTCGGAGAGGATCTGGCGCACGGCTGGTTCGTCATCGTCGAGGAGCTTGACCAGGTGAGGAAGCTCGTTCTCAACATGCATCGCTGACATTGCTCTCGCCGAGGGGTGAGGGTTTCATTCTTCAGGCCACTATTTTTGCAAGGCGAAGAATGGTGCGCGATGCTGGATTTGAACCAGCGACATCTAGCGTGTCGAGCTAGCGCTCTACCACTGAGCTAATCGCGCCTCGGATGACGGGGGCAAGATGGCCGGAGCGTTGCCAAGGTGCAAGGAAGATTTGCTGGCGTAGCAGCGGAAAACCATACGGATAAATCCTTCCCCGGGGGGATGGATGCCAGAATGCTGGCTCCTGACAGCTGACCGGGACTTTCGGA
>JAAZXD010000305.1 GCA_014240355.1 Roseibacillus sp.
GCCGAAAAATCGCTGCGCTAGGTCGCTCGGATCTTGAAGGAGAGTCCCACCCAGTTGGCGGGAAGCCTGACGGCACTGGAATTCATGGTGGGCAAACCGGCCCGGATCGTGATTGTGGGAGGCAGTCGTAAGGAGGAGTTTCTCAAGGTATGCTGGAGAGGCGTGCGCCGCAATCTGCTCGTAATCGGCACCGAGGGACCGGTTTCGGAATTTACCGGCAAATTGGAGGAAAAGGTGCCCGGTGAAACCACCGTCTATTACTGTGTCGGGCAGACTTGTCGTCTGCCGGAGACCGATCCAGCGGTATTGGCGGGATGGTTGGAGGAGGACCGCGCCACGGGCAGCAAGACGCCGGACCGGAAGTCGATCATACCCCCGGCGCCGAGTCCGGAGTAGCAATGAGCCTTGATCCAGGGCAGCAGGGGGCCTTGACTGGCGGGGTGGGAAGTCGTCTGGGCATTCCGGAGTACGCCATGGCACTGGCGCACGTGGCTTCGTTGCGTTCGGAGGATCCCTATCGCACGGTGGGGGCCGCGGCGCTGGATGGGGACAATCGCGTGATCGGGACGGCCTACAACGGGCTCGCACCAGGCTTTGATCCGCCTCCCGGATTCTGGGACGATCGGGCGACACGCCAGAAGTTCATGCTGCACGCCGAAATCAATCTGTGCAGTCTCTTCCGGCGGGGGGAAGCCAGGTTGGTCGCCACTACGACCATGCCCTGCACATCGTGTATGCAGACGCTCTGCTCATACGGTATCGAGGAGATCTATTTCCATGAAATCTACCACCGGTCCGATGCGCCGGAGATCGCGGAGTTGTACGGAATCAGGCTGGAGCAGGTGGATTACTATCCGCTCAGTGAGTTCGGGTCTCTCGATTCCACCCGCTAGCCTGCCAGCGGAACGGGGAGGCAGCCGGGCTAGTCTCCGTCCTCGGTTGCACCGCCGTAAAAGCTCTTTACGAAACCGACTTCTATCATGGTGTCCTCCCACGGCGCGATGGCCGCAGCGCGACGGAAGACGCGGCGGGCGCTGGCGCGCCAGCGCTCAGCCTCGCTTTCATTGCCGTCATGATAGGAGATGGCTGCGTTGGCATAATAGTAGTAGGGATAGTCGTCGAGATAGTCGTATTTATTTGCAAGCAGGCGTGCTTCGTCGACCTGCCCCATCCTGAGCTTGCACAGGAAGTACTTGAACTCGATAAGCCGGATCATGGCGACATTTGCCGGATCCATGTCGGGAAGGATTTTCTCGATGCGCTCATGACACAACTTCCATTTCTTGGTCACGAAATCCATCTCGGCCAGGTTGAAGAGTATATTCAGGACGGGCCGGATCCTGCGTTTACGAGCGTCGCCCTGCACTCCCTGGAGATCCTTGAGAAAATCCCCCTGTTTTTCCAGGGCGGCTTCGAAGGATGAGCGGGCTTTCTTGAAGTTGCGGAATTCTACATGGCAGGCACCCTCGAGATTGAGCGAATTGGGGTTATCTGGAAAGATCCGCTGTGCCTCTGCGATCTCGTTGAGTGATTCGATGATTCGCTTTTGATTGAAGAGACGGGAAGCCTCGAGCATGTGCTTGCGGAAGGCCTTCTTCTCAACGAGATCGATTTCCTCAAAGTCTTTCTGCCACTGAGGGACAATTTTCTCCTCGTCCGCAGTAGGGACAACGGGCTTCTCCTGAGCCTGTAGCGGGCAGATGAACAAGGTGAGTGAAGCGCAAAGGAATAGAAGCGTGGGATAATGGTGCATGGCGAGTGTTAGCTTAATTCAATATTTCAGGTCTCAGGGCCCTCAAGTCAAGACTGGCATCCGTACAGGGTACGGGCGTGGATAAACGTGGCCACATCCGGGTGGAGCCAGTCGACGGGCAGGTTTTCCGGGGTTCGGCTACGTATTTCACTGGCCGAGGCCGGGTGGCTCCCCGGAACGGAATGCACGCGGAAACCGGGTTGAGGTCGAGGTTCGTCACCTCGATCGTGTACGATGAATTCAACCAGATCAGCCAGATGAGCGGGCCGGCTCCAGGTCTGGATGGCGTTCCACTGATCGGTGCCCATGAGCCAGAACAGGCGGGATTCGGGATAGATTTCCGACATCGCTTCAGCAGTGATCCATGAGTAGGACGGGGGTAAAAGCTGCATTTCGATTTCGCTGACGACGGCCCACGACACCCCTGCCAGGGCGAGCTCAAGCATTTCAATGCGCTCGTCTTCGCTGGCCAGTGGGCATTCGTTCTTATGGGGTGATTGCCTGCACGGAATGAAAATGACCCGATCCAGATTCATTGTTTCCCGAGCCAGGCCGGCGATGGCGAGGTGACCCAGATGGACTGGATCAAAAGTTCCGCCAAATAAGGCGACACGTCGGGGAGAGTCCATGGAAGGAATGCCTGAGGCCCGGTCAGGATCCGGAGCGTCTTTCAATTTCGATTTCGCCCAGGATCTGATCCTGCGAGACCACGAACTGGTTGAGTTTCATCAGTTCGAGGAGGGCGAGAAAGGTGACGATCACCTCTGACTTGGTGGAAGCAGAAGCAAATAGCGACTTGAAGGGCATGCTCTGGCCGGGTGACAGGTTTTTCAGCAACATGTCCATCTTGTCGGAGACCGTGAAGCGGTCGTCGATGATGTCACCAAGGTCGTGGGCTTCCTCAAAGCGCTTGAGGACTCCCTGGAAGGCACGAATCAGGTCAAAGATGGAGATCTCGGCCAGGGGAGCGGTTTCGGGTTTGGCGGATTCGGCCTTCTCCGGGGCATTGACGAAAACATCCTCCTGTTTGCGGGCCTTCTGGGCGAGGACATTGGCGGCATCCTTGAACTTCTTGTACTCGATGAGTTGGCGGATAAGCTCCCACCGGGGGTCATCCTCGTCACAATCTTCCTCCGGGGGTTGCTCGCTCCTGGGAAGAAGGGTGCGGCTTTTGATGTACATGAGGTTGGCCGCCATCACGATAAACTCCGAAGCCAGATCAATATTGAGCAGTTTGAAGGTCTGAATGTAGTGGAGATATTGCTTGGTGATGCGCTCGAGTGAGATGTCATAGATGTCAATTTCGTCCTTCTTGATCAGGTAAAGGAGAAGATCGAGGGGGCCCTCGAATATTTCGAGCCTTACCTTGTAGACATCAGCTTCCACGAGCGGTTCCATAGGATAGGGCGTCGAAGTGGGCGAGGTAAAAGGCGAATCCGGGAGCGACTAGCACAAATGAGATTGGCAAAATCGTGCTATGTAGTTAATGATCCCGCTCCCACGGGGTCCTCCAGCATGCAGAATAATCAGCAGAAACTTGATGAATTCCAGGCTCGCATGAGCCACTGGGTGGCCAGCCAGGGCCTTGTCTTCCAGTTGATGCACGGTGGGTCGGTGCAAGGAGCACGCTCAACGATTTTCGGATGGTTGGCGAGAATGTGCCTGCGCGTCATGATTCTGCTCCTTGTAGGCGGTCTGATATTTTTGTTCTATCTCATCAGGCGTCCGTCCTCAGAACTTTTCAACGCCCGGGTCAGTGAGGCTTTAGAGGATGCCACGGGCGCCACACACAAGAGCCTCGATGTCCACAACGAGTGGATCGAGACCCCCCTTGGCCTCATCAGCAGGAAGGCTGGCTATCTTGAGTTGACCAGCCTCGACATGAAGGGCGGCGAGGATTCTTTTTTTGATTGGGTTCGTCTGCGAAATGCCAAGACGCGGATGGGATTTCTTGCCGGGATGGTTACAGATTGGGATGGAGAAGAGGTTGTCATTGGGAGTCTCAATCTAAGCGTGAAGTCGGGATCCGAGGATGCCGACGGGGCCGCGATCTACCAGACGCTCTTCAACAAAGGGGAAAAATTTATCTTCGATCGGGTGGAAGTGCAGGATGCCAGTCTCAGTTGGGGGTATTCGGAGGTGACGGCCGGCAAGATCGAGAACTCCAGATTGAGTGCCCAGAGGAAAGGGGAGGGGTGGAGCGTGATCTTCAAAGGAGGAACCTTTTCGCAGAACTGGTTGAAGGATCTGGAGATCGAAAAGCTGGAATGTGAACTCACAAGGGAAGGGTTTGAGATTACCGATGGGCGGCTAAGGGGCCGCGAAGGTGTTGGTGTGCTCACCCTGAATGCAAAGGTGAC
>JAAZXD010000306.1 GCA_014240355.1 Roseibacillus sp.
GTTCCGGGAGGGTCCCCGGCAACAAGGCCCTCCATCATGCCCTGGCTCTTTCCAATTCTCGCTTACCTCGTCGGTTCCATTCCCTTCGGGGTTCTTATCGCAAGGGCCAGGGGAGTCGACATCCGGCAGCATGGATCGGGCAATGTGGGGGCTACCAATGTCTTCAGGGTGATCGGAAGGAGCTTCGGCATTTTCTGCCTCCTGCTCGATTTCCTCAAGGGGTTCCTGCCGGTTGTCCTCGCCACCAACCTCCTGCGGGTCGCCGGGGAGACCCCGGCCGTGCCCCTCCCCTTCCTCTGGGACTTCACCGGGGAGCTCCCAGCCGACCGGCAACTCTACGTTCACAGCATCCAGGTGCTCACCGCGCTCGCCGCCATCATGGGCCACAACTACTCAATCTTTCTGCGCGGAAAGGGAGGCAAGGGTATCGCCACCTCCGCCGGGGTTCTGATGGCCCTCATGCCTCTGATCCTCCTCGGCACGTTCCTCGTCTTCTCAGCCACCTTCTACTTCAGCGGCTACGTCAGCCTGGGAAGCATGGCAGGGGCTCTCAGCATCCCCATCCTGCGTCATCTGGCAGACCATCTCCACCATATCGGCGGCGACAAATCTCAACCTTCACTCTGGGAAGCGGGAACCTGGAACAAACCGCTCATGGTTTTCGCTCTCATCGCCGCCGCCCTTGCAGTCTGGCGACACCGCTCTAACATCCAACGCATCCTGGCCGGAACCGAGGACCGCCTCTCAAGCCGGATACAAAAGACTTCCCGAACCGGGCGAAATCCTGAACAGAAAGGAAGCGACCATGAATCCTGATACCTTTCCTTCTTCCCCCCGGGTGGTCATTGTCGGATGCGGATCGTGGGGAACTGCACTGGCCACCGTCCTCTCCCACACTGCCTCCCGGGTCACCCTCATCGGGCGCAATGCCGAGGTCATCGAGGACATCAATTCAAACCATCGCAACGAGCGTTATCTTTCCGGGGGGCTGCTCGCTACGTCCATCACGGCCAGCGATGACCTCGCAGTCGCCTGCGACGCGGACCTCATCCTCTTTGTCGTTCCAAGCTCCGCCACCAGGACTATCGCCGGGCAACTGGCTACCCTCGAACTCAAACCCCAGGCCATCCTGATGGCCTGCTCCAAGGGTATCGAACGAGGTACGGGGCAACGCATGTCCGAGATCATCGGCGAACTCCTTCCCACCCACCCACTCTCCGTCCTCTCCGGCCCCAACCACGCCGAAGAAGTCTGCAAGGGATTGGCCACCGCCACCGTGATTGGATCACAGGACGATGAAACAAGATCCTGCCTGCAGCACCTCTTTACCACGCCCACCTTCCGCTCCTATACCTGCAACGACCTCGCCGGCATGGAGTGGGGCGGTGCCATCAAGAACGTCTTTGCCATCGCCTCCGGCATCGCCTCCGGCATCGGCCTCGGCGACAACGCCACCGCCGCCCTCATCACCCGTGGCCTCGCCGAAATGATCCGCCTCGGCACCACCCTTGGCGGACAATCCGACACCTTTATCGGCCTCTCCGGGGTGGGCGATCTCATCGCCACCTGCTACTCACACCACTCGCGTAATTTCCGTGCCGGAATCTCCATCGGAAAGGGCAACACCGTCCAGCAGACGCTCGATGCCGAGGGAATGGTGGTAGAAGGCATCCCCAATTGTCAGTCCATTCATGAGGTCGCCCGCCGTAGTGGCGTACGCACTCCCCTCATCGACTCGGTTTACAGCATCCTCTACCAGGACAAACCCGCTGCCGAGGCACTGCAGGAACTCCTCACCCGCGCACCACGCTCGGAGGCCGAGAACTGCTGACGTCCCTCTTTGCCCGCCTCTTCTCCTTCTCCCTGTCCAGGGCAGCCGCCATTCAAGCCCCTGCTCCACTCCTCGCCAGTGGCGCACATCTCCCTAGCGTTACCCGGATTTATGGGTTACTAATCCCCGTTCCCATGAGTGACCAGGAATCGAGCGCAGCCCAGTGGCGTCGCCTAGCCCGCCATGTCTCCGCCAAGATCAATATGGCCTGGTGGTTCGACAAGCTGGCGGTACCCCTGCTGGTCAGCAGCCTGATCGGCTCCTGCCTCATTCTGATGGCACGCCGTGAGCTGGTGCAATTCCCGTGGACAAAGACCGTGATTATCGGTCTGGTGCTACTGCTTGCAATGGGCCTCATGGCCTGGTGGCGGGCCCGTAGCCATTTCGAATCTCCCGCTCGTGCCCTGGTGCGGATCGAAGCCAGCATGAGAATGCGCAACTCCCTCAGTGCGGCCAAGCAGGGCGTCACCCCCTGGCCGAGTCTCCCCGAGACCATCGATGACGGCACCCGCTGGCGCTGGTCCCGTCTCCTCGCTCCCTTGCTTGCCGCCGTCCTCTTTCTCGGCACCAGCCTTTTCCTTCCGGTATCGGCCAGGACCGACTCCGGCGAAGGTCCGCTCGACGAACCCCAGCCCTGGAAGGATCTGCAGGCTGACATCGAGGCTCTCGGAGAGGACAACACGGTCCAGGAAGAGTACCTCAAGGAGTTGGAGAATCGTCTCGATCAACTGCGCAGAAAGAAAGAGCAGGAGTGGTACAGCCACTCCAGCGTGGAAGCCACCGATGCTCTCCGGAAGATGCACGGCAGTGAACTGGAACGCATGGAGCGCAACCTTCGCAAAGCCGAGCGAGCCCTCAACAACCTGCAGAAGGCTGATGGCAAAATGAGCGATGCAGGCAAGCAGCGCATGCTCAACGAATTTGAAAAAGCCCTGCAGGGGCTGGACCAGGGCAAGATGAAACCCAACCAGAAGCTGCTCGACCAGTTGAAGGAACTCGATCCCGGGAATCTGGAACAACTCAGCGGGGAAAAGCTCGACCAACTCCGCGAAAACATGAAACAGCATGCGAAGAACTGTCAGCAGTGCCAGGGAGGCGGTGAACCGGGAGGTCAGGGCCAGGGTGACGGCGAGGACTGGTTGGACGACCTCCTCAATGAAGGGCCGGGAAATGGTGGACCGCAGGAGGAACAACCGGGAGGCAACGGCGGACGCAACCGCGGACCGGGCCCTGCTCCCGGCGTGCTCGGACAAATCTCTCCCGACGTGAACTCCGGTGACTTGGAAGGCCTGGAATCAAAGGATCTGAGCAAGTCGCTGCCAGGTGATCTCCTCGAACTCAACGACGGTGAACACGAGGTAGACAGGAGCAAGGTCGGGCTCCGCACCGGCGGAAACGTGGGGGGTGAGGCCAAAGGCGGTGCCCGGGTGTGGAAAGATTCTCTTCTTCCCTCCGAGAAGAGCGCTCTCAAGGAGTTCTTCAAGTAATCCAGCACCCCCCCAGATGACCGACAGTGGGGCTGCAGACGTTCAATCGGATGTCACCCGGCATTCCCTCCGGTCAGGGGACGCGGGGATTGATACTTTACTGCCCACGGCGATGACCGTCTACTGCCTGCCCTCCAGTTTGCCCCCGTCCGCTCCCTCCCCGGTCCCCGTCCCTGATTCTTCAACCGCTGACCACCGACAGTCCACCGCCCCCTGATTCCATGGAGCACGCCTCGGAAACCGAAGTCACCGATGCCGGCAAGCACGTCCGGTCCCTCGCCAATGCCCTGCACCAGGTTCTCTTTGGTCAGGAAGAACTCATCCAGCTGGTCCTCACCGGCATTCTTTCGCGTGGCCACATTCTTCTCGAAGGTCTTCCCGGCCTGGGGAAAACAGAACTCGTTAAGGGGCTCTCCCGAATCCTCCATCTGGACACCAAGCGCATCCAGTTCACTCCCGATCTCCTGCCGGGAGATATCACGGGAAATCCCGTCCTTCAGGAAGTGGATGGCCAGCGCAAGTTCATCTTCCAGCCCGGCCCGCTCTTCACCAACATTGTCCTCGCTGACGAGATCAACCGGGCCTCTCCCAAGACCCAGTCCGCCCTGCTTGAGGCCATGCAGGAACGCCGGGTCACTGTCCTGGGACAAACCCACCAGCTTCCCTCCCCCTTCTTTGTCCTCGCCACCCAGAACCCGATCGAACTGGAGGGCACCTACCCGCTCCCGGAAGCACAGCTCGACCGCTTCCTGTTCAAACTGGAAGTCACTCGCAATGACGTC
>JAAZXD010000307.1 GCA_014240355.1 Roseibacillus sp.
TCGATGTTGGGAAAGATGGTAGCGAAGGCGATGAAGATCGTTTCATAGAGGATCAGGCCTCCCTGGCCGGGAAAGGGCTGGAACCAGAGGTTGGCGAGGATCATGCATGCGAGAACGGCGTAGATGTAGAGGGAGGTGCGGAATTCGCCCCAGGCGTGTTCAAGGGAATCATTGATGAGAAAGGTGATCTTCATGACGAAGAACATCAGCAGGGTGGAGAGCAGGAGCATGCTTCCGGGCAGGATGGGGGGAAGGGCGATGAAGGAGATCGCCCGCCAGTACTCGCCTTTTGCAATCAAGGTCTTGTTGAAGATGAAAGAGGTGCTGGTTTCCGGATTAAAAACCAGGAGGACGAAGACGAAGAAATGAATGATGCCGATGCCCCGGATGAGACCGGGAAAGGCCATCCATCTGAATTTTGGCTCCAGCGAGTTGGAGAGGGTCACGGGGTGAACAAAGGGCCGGAGGCACGCATTGACAAGCCCCATCCGGCCTCACAGCATCCCCCGTGTGAGCGGAGAGCTGAAAGAGACGCCCCTGCGCGAGGTGCATCTGGAGTTGGGAGGCAGGATGGTGGGCTTCGCGGGATGGGACATGCCAATTCGTTATGGTTCGATCCTGGAGGAACACCAGGCCGTGCGGGAGGCGGCCGGTGTCTTCGATATCTCCCATATGGGTCAGTTCTTCGTGGAAGGTGGGGAGGCGGTCGACTGGCTTGATGGTTTGCTCACGAATAATGTGGATAACTTGGAGGAAGGAAAGGGGCACTATACCTTTCTGCTCAACGACGAGGGTGGAATAATCGATGATCTCATTCTCTACCGGTTGCAGGGAGAGTCTTTCCTGCTGGTGGTGAACGCGGCCAGGAGTGCAGAGGATTTTGCCTGGTTGAGGGCGCACAACAAGGAGGGGGTGGTCGCGTTGCAGGATCGAAGTGAGGAGATGGCTGGCATTGCGGTGCAGGGTCCGCGAGCCACTGATGTCTATTTTCGCATGATGGGAGGCCGCACGCTCCCCGGGCGCAACGGGGTGGATGATTTCGAGATGGAAGGGCAGCGTATTCTGGTATGTCGGACTGGCTACACGGGGGAGGACGGATTCGAGCTGTTTTGCGGGGTGGGAGGGGGTGCCCACTGGTTCCGCAGCACGCTGGACGACGGGGCCCGGGCCTGCGGTCTGGGGGCTCGGGATTCCCTGAGGCTGGAAATGTGTTATCCGCTCAATGGTTCCGATCTGAGCCCCGAGCGCACGCCCCTGGAGGCCGGACTGGGATTTTTCGTGGACCTCGAGAAGGAGGGCTTTGTGGGGAGGGAGGCGCTGGCCGCCCAGAAATCAAACGGTCTGACCGAACGTCTGGCAGCGGTGAAATGCCTTGAGCCGGGGCCGCCCATCCGCCCGGGGTGTGCGGTGCTGGACCGGGAGGGTCACGAGCTGGGCAGACTGACCAGCGGGACGCTCTCCCCGTCCCTGGGAGTCGGAATCGGGCTGGCCTATCTGCCATGGGAAGCCGCCAGAGTGGGAGCGGCCCTCGCGGTCGAGGTGCGGGGGCGCATGATTCCTGCAGAAGTAGTGAAAAAGCCTTTTTACAAGAAGGCCTGACGCGCTAGGAATTCACCCAGCAGAAGCAATGAATATTCCAGACAATCTCCGGTACACGCCTGATCATGAGTGGGTAAGCCTCGAAGACAATGTCGTCACGATTGGTATTACGGATCATGCTCAGGAAGAATTGAGCGACGTGGTCTTCGTGGAACTGCCCTCCGTCGGACAGGTGGTGGGCAGTGGTGACGAGGTAGGCACCGTTGAGTCAGTCAAGGCGGCGAGCCCGATCTATGCAGCACTCGGGGGTGAGGTGGTTGCCATCAACACGGAATTGGAAGGAGATCCCTCCGTGATCAACAGCAGTCCTTATGGGGAGGGTTGGATCTTCAAGGTGCGTCTTGAAGACGCGGGAGATCTGGATGAGCTTCTTGATTCGGGAGCTTACGAGGATTTGATCAGCTGACATCATGGGTATCTCCCCGGCACCTTCCAGTGCGTCCTCGTCTTCGTCGAAGTCATCAATGTCCATCCCCCGGGGTTTTCCTGAACGACACATAGGTCCGTCGGAGGAGAGTTGCAGGCAGATGCTTGAGGAACTCGGGTGTGCTTCGCTCGATGCCCTGGTTGATGAAGCGGTGCCGGCCGCCATCCGATTGGGGAAGGCTCCCCTACTTCCGGAACCGCTGAGCGAATCGGCAGCTCTCGCCGAATTACGTGAGGTCATGTCTCGGAATGTGCTGTGCAAGTCTTTCATCGGGCAGGGTTATCACGGGACCATCACACCGGCTGTAATTCAACGCAACATCCTGGAGAATCCCGGCTGGTACACCGCCTACACGCCCTATCAGGCTGAAATCGCGCAGGGGCGGCTGGAGGCCCTGCTGAACTTCCAGAGCATGGTGGTCGATCTCACCGGAATGGACGTGGCCAACGCCTCCCTGCTGGATGAAGGGACCGCAGCGGCGGAGGCCATGACCATGGCGCAGGCGGCAAAACCGAAGGCCGGGATGTTCTTTGCGGACCGCAACTGCCATCCGCAGACCCTCGACGTCCTTCGCACCCGGGCAGAGGCCGGGGGACTGGAGCTTTGCATCGGAGACTGGCAGGATGTTGCTCCCGTGGAAGGGGAGCTGGCAGGCGCCCTCGTGCAGTATCCGGACACTCTGGGGGCTCTCCACGACTACGAGAGCCTGGCCGAGAAGGTGCACGGTGCAGGAGGACTCCTGGTGGTTGCCGCCGACCCTCTGGCGCTTACCCTGCTCAAGGAACCGGGTGCCTTTGGGGCGGATCTATGCGTGGGCTCAACGCAGCGCTTCGGAGTTCCCCCGGGATTCGGGGGGCCGCATGCGGCCTACATTGCCTGCCGCGACGCTCTCAAGCGCAAGCTGCCGGGGCGACTTGTGGGTGTCTCGGTGGACGACGCGGGGAAGCGGGTCTACCGCCTCGCGCTCCAGACCCGTGAGCAGCACATCCGGCGCGACAAGGCTACCTCCAACATATGCACCGCCCAGGTGCTCCTGGCCGTCATGGCTTCGATGTATGCAGTCTATCACGGTTCCGGGGGCCTGCGGAAGATCGCCTCGCACATTCACGACCTCACCGCTCGCATGGCACGGGCCCTGGGGGTGGGTGGCATCGCGTGTGAGAGTGACAGCTTCTTTGATACCCTTACCCTGAAATTGGGAGAGAAAGCGGAGGAATACGTGGAGGCAGCAGCAGAGGAGGGCTACAACCTGCGCCTTCTCGACAACGGCCGGGTGGGGGTGTCCTTCGATGAAACAGCCACCAGTGAGGATCTGGGCAATCTTCTCGGTTGTCTCGGTCTGGATGAAGAGGAGAGGGGGGAAGGGGGTATTCCAGACAAGCTGGTCCGCAGATCTCCCTATCTTCGGAACGAAGTCTTCAGTCTCTACCACAGCGAGACGGAAATGATGCGCTACCTCCGGCGACTGGAAGGAAAGGATCTGGCGCTCAATGAGTCCATGATCTCGCTGGGTTCCTGCACGATGAAGCTCAATGCGGCGTCCGAGATGATGCCGGTGACCTGGCCCGAGGTGGGAACGATCCATCCCTTTGCGCCGGAGGCACAGACGGTGGGCTACCGGGCCATGCTGGAAGCGCTGGAGGACTGGCTGGCGAAGATCACCGAGTTTGCCGCGGTTTCGCTGCAGCCTAATGCGGGATCGCAGGGTGAGTATGCCGGTCTTCTGGCTATCCGGCGGTATCATCACGACCGCGGGGAGGCGCAGCGCGATATTTGCCTGATCCCCGTTTCCGCCCACGGCACCAACCCGGCTTCCGCGGTCATGGCGGGTTTCCGGGTGGTGGCCATCAAGTGCGATGAGGAGGGGAACATTGATGAGGCTGACCTGCAGGCCAAGTGCGAGAAGTATAGCGGGGAACTGGGGGCCCTGATGGTGACCTATCCATCAACCCACGGTGTTTTTGAAGAGAGCATCCTGGATGTCTGTGAAACGGTGCACCGGCATGGGGGTCAGGTCTACATGGACGGGGCCAACATGAATGCCCAGGTCGGACTC
>JAAZXD010000308.1 GCA_014240355.1 Roseibacillus sp.
TCTGACACTGTGTAGATAACATTACTTATGGCTGAAATATCAGAAAAGAAAATACTCCCTGCGTTCCTGTTGTGCTTTTTTCTCGGTATGCTAGGCATACACAGGTTTTATGTCGGAAAAGCAGGCAGTGGGATTGCCCAAATACTCACCTTAGGAGGTCTTGGCATATGGGTCCTGGTCGACTGGATTATGCTTCTATGTGGCTCCTTTAATGACAAAGAGGGGAAAGTTCTTAAAGAGTGGACATAGGCTAAACGCTTCGGGAAAAGCGATGGCCTTGCGGCCCTTCCGGCTCCGCCGGCTGAAGGCGGCTGATCTGAACTGCTGCAATCCCCTAAATCTTACGCCCCGGGGGCTCCGCAAAAGCGGAGCCCCCGGTGTTTTTGCAGGGTTGAAGCAGGCCCGCCTGCCTGCTTCCCTTCACGCTGACGATGAAACTTCCCCTTCCCATTCTCACCGGCCTCCTCGCACTCGGCAGCCTGGCCCTGGCCGCCAGGCCCAACGTGGTCCTCTTCCTCACCGACGACCAGGGCACCCTGGACGCCAACTGTTACGGTTCGAAGGATCTCTACACTCCCACCATGGACCAACTGGCTGCCACCGGGGTCCGCTTCACCCAGGCTTACGCCCACACGGTCTGTTGCCCGGCCCGCGCCCTCCTCATGACCGGCCGCCACCCCCAGCGCTCGGGCGTGGTCCACTGGACCCAGGGGGACCGCAAGGGCAGCGACAGCCGCAACCGGAACATGGCCGCTTCCGAATTCACCATCGCGGAAGTTCTCAGGAAGGCAGGCTATGCCACCGCCATTTTCGGTAAATGGCATCTCGGCGCCAGGGAAGGCCACGATCCGCTGGCCCAGGGATTCGACCACCACTTCGGCCACCTCGGCGGTTTCATCGACAACTACAACCACTTCTTCCTGCACGGGCAGGGCTTCCACGACCTCTACGAGAACAACGTGGAGATCTTCAAGCGCGACGAGTACTTCCCGGACCTGATGACGAATCGCGCCCTCGACTACATCGACGCCCATCGGGACAAGCCCTTCTTCCTCTACATGGCCTTCAACATCCCCCACTACCCCGAACAACCCGACCGGAAGTTCGAGGAACGCTACAAGGACCTGCCCATGCCGAGGCAATCCTATGCCCGCATGATCTCCACCACCGACGACCGCATGGGCCGGATTCTCGACCGTCTTGAAAAGCGCAAGCTGCGCGGGAACACCATCGTCATCTTCATGAGCGACAACGGGCACTCCACCGAGGAGGGTGCCCGGATCCGGGCCAATCACAAAAGCGGCATGCAGGAGGGACATTACTACCACGCCCATGGCGGCGGAGGGAACACCGGCAAATGGCGGGGTTCCAAGGGATCCTACTATGAGGGCGGCCTGCGCGTTCCCGCCATCATCAGCTATCCAGCCAGGCTGCCAGAGGGCGAGGTGCGCGGCCAGGCCATCACGGCCGCGGACTGGTTCCCCACCATCCTCGACCTGTGCGGAATCGAGCGCCCCAAGGTGCAGCTCGATGGCCACTCGGTGCTTCCGCTCATCCAGAAACCGGACTCCCCTTCGCTTCACCGCACCCTGCACTGGGGCTGGGGCAACGGCTGGGCCGTCCGCAAGGGCGACTGGAAACTCATCGGCAACGGCAACCAGCCACGGTTTCTCGGCAGCCTGGCCGGGGAGCACCCCGAGGCCTCGAACCATCTCAAAGAGAAACCGAAGCTGGTCCAGCAGCTGCTCCAACTGCATCAAGATTGGGTTGAAGAAACGCGTCCCCGATAAGGAGTATCCCGGCACTCCCCACACTGTTGACTTATGCAACAAGCAACCTTTATTGAAGCAATATGAACCCCACCCGCACCTGTCGTTACCTGGGGCTCCTCGGCCTGGGAATCGCCCTCACCATCTCCCTCTACATGGCTTGGACCTCCCTCCAGGGCGGGGCCGTAGCTGGATGCTCCGGCGAGGGGAGCGGCTGTCACAGCGTCCTCTCCAGCAAATGGGGATACGTGCTCGGACTGCCGGTCAGTCTCACCGGCCTCCCCATTTACGGATCGCTTCTGTTCTTCTCCTTCGGTGCCTCCCCGCGATCCCGGGTGCTGGTCAAGACCCTCTCGATCCTCGTGGTGGGAGCGGCTCTCTGGTTCGCAGGAATTCAGCTCCTTCTCCTGAAGGCCTTCTGCCCGTGGTGCTGCACCACCCACGGTTTTGCAGTGACAGGCACCCTCCTCCTTGCCTTTTCCCGCCGCCTGGAACCGGCACACAGGCGGCCTGTCCTGGTCGGGGCCCTGGCCCTTCCCGCCCTCTGTGGTTTGATCGCTCTCCAGGTCTTCGGCCCCGCCACGGACCAGTCCCAGCGGGCCTCCCTGGGCAGCGCCGGTGCCCAGCAGGGTGCTGATCATCTCGTCTCCCTGCATGACGGGCAGTTCGTCCTGAACCCGGCGGACCTTCCCGTCATCGGCTCTCCCGAGGCCCGCCATGCGGTAGTCGCCCTTGGCGATTACACCTGCGCGTTCTGCCGCAAGCTGCACGGGCAATTGAAGCAGACGGTCGAAGCCTACCCGCCCGGCCAGCTCTGCGTGATCGAACTGCCGGTCGCCCGGGATGCCAGGGGTGCAGAAATCCAGCGGCTCATGCTTTCACTCTGGCGCAGTCACCCGGAGACCAGGACCGCCCTGGACACCAGGATCTATCAACGCCGCCTTTCCATCGATCCAAAGGCCATCCGGCAGGCTGCTGAGGCCCTCCTCGGGGAGGAGGCTGTCAGCGCATCGCTGCGGGACCACGGTCAGTGGGCCGAGGATCAGATTTCCCTCGCTTCGCGCGTCCTGGAGGCCAACCGCAAGTTGACCGGAGCCCCTCACCTCCCCCAGTTGATCGTCGGGGAGGAAGTCAACATCGGAGCCTCGCGTGATCTCGAGACCTACCTTGATCTCTTCGCGCGCAACCTTGATCTGAAAGCTCCGAGCGAGGAAGCGCTGGCCCGGGCAACCACGATCACCCCCTCTGCTCCACCGGCCCCTCCCACCGTGGCTTCTCTCGCACCCACTACCGGGATCCTGTGGTCGACCCTTGAGCAGGGACCCGGACGTTCTCCCCGTCATCCGGAAATTCTGTGGCCCGCCCCCAGCACCATCCCGCACTCCCATGCCTCCCGGAAAGACAAGGACGGCGAGGACATCCCAGCCGGCTACTTCGCCTGGATGATGGAACACTTTGAAATGCCTGACGAAATCCTGCTGGCCGCTCCCACTGCCAACCCGGATGGGGATACCAGCAGGAACGGACTGGAGTACTGGTGCCGTCTCGACCCCAAGCAGAACGACTCCCGACCGGGTTCAGTGCACCGGGATTCAAAGGGCAACTTGGTCTACGCCCTTGAACTTCGGGATGACGATTTGGTGCCGGACGGGTTCTTCCAGTTCTCCGACGACCTGTGGTTCGCCCGCCCCTCCCTGGCCCCGTTCTCGGGGGCCAGTACAAGCGATCTCGACCCGGAAGACGGGCTCCTGACCTGGATGGCAACGGACCCTTCCCCGAAACCGGGTCCCACCCGCTTCGCGCGGGCGGACTTCAGGATCGACTGGCCAGCAGATTCCCAATGTCTCCAGCACTGCGCGGCTGTCGCGGTGGCCACCTGTCAACCGGACAGCGAACAAATCCGCGCCACATTTCAGGCCTGCCTTTCCACCTGCTCCCGGGGCATGTGCGCCGAGATTTTTGAACCGGTGTGTGGATGCGACGGCCAGACCTACGGCAATGCCTGCGCGGCCGCCAATGCCAATGCTGGAGTGGCGTATCTGGGAGCCTGCGGGGAGCCTGAATGTACCAGCAATGCCGACTGCGACGAGGCCGACTACTGCTTCTCCGAAGACGGTTGTGACGCCCCGGGAATCTGTCAACCACGACCGGAGATCTGCACCCTGGAGTTCAACCCGGTCTGTGGATGCGACGGCAGGACCTACGGCAATGCCTGCGCGGCGGCCGGGGCCGGGGTGAATGTCGCCCGGCGGGGAGTCTGTGAAGTCAAAGCCGAGTGCAGCAGCAATGCCGACTGCGA
>JAAZXD010000309.1 GCA_014240355.1 Roseibacillus sp.
GCTCAGCCTCAACCCTGAGCGAGTCCGGGTTGCGGATGAACTTGGCCAATTCGATTGCGGTCAGGCGTTCCGAACTGAACAGATCATCGATTCCAAAGTGCCCTCGAAAGTCAAACAGCCACTTGTCCCGCTCAAGGCCCGGATGAACCCGGCTCAGCACCTTCTCCACGCCCATCGCCTTGGCCATGGAGCCACTCATCAGATTCACAGTATTCTCGCTGGTCAGAGCGAGGAAGAGGTCGCACTCCCCGATATTGGCCTGCGCTAATGCAGACGGGCTGCTTCCATCATCGCAGATCACCTTGGCATCGATCCCTCTCTCAAGCTCCGCCACCAATCGCGGGTCCGAATCAATCACCGAGATGCTGTGTGCCTCCCGCGCACCTTCCCGGGAACGTGAAAGCTCCGTGGCCAAGTGCCGGCCAATCTCTCCGGCTCCGACGATAATGATGTTCATAAGAACAGCCCTCGGCCGCGTTGTTATTCTCCCAGTCCCCCGGGAGCATGCCAGCAAAATCTCCCTAACGGGACACTACCACTTCATAGTTAGTGGTTTAAGATAGATGGGGCCACCTGATCTACCGGACCAGGACGGACATTCGTCTTGGGAATTCGGCTCACCAGACGCTCCCGCAGCTCCTCAAATCCGCGTCCTCGTCGGACCGGCGAAAGACCGACCTGCCATGCGGTCAGCCTTGCAGCCAGAGCCGATGTAACCTATCAAATATGCGTGCGGTGAATGATGAAGAAAACCGCGCCTCTCTTGGTATTTTTTCAGACACCTCTGCCACGCCGAACAGTGACCTCTTCCCCGCTCTCCCTCCTCGTCGTCGTCTCTCTCCTCCTCTGCTTTTCCCCCCCCTCCTCCTCCCAGGAAGAGGAACCTGCCCCTCCTGCCGCCAAGGATGGCCAGAACGACCCGACCCTGGAACAATATTACGTCGCCAATGGGGCCTACAACCGGAAGCTCTATCCGGTTGCTATTCAGCAATATCAGGCCTTCCTCGGCACGCATCCCGAACACGCCAAGGCTGACCTGGCCCGTCGCGGGCTCGCCCTCAGCCACTATGCCTCCAAGCAATACAAGGAAGCAATCGACCCCCTCTCCGCCCTCCTGGGAAAAGAGAAGCTGGATCCCGCCATCAGCCTCGAACGTCTCGTCATGATGCACGGCCAGTGCCTCCTCATCACCGGCGAGAAGGACAAGGCCAAGGCTCTCTATGCCGCTGAAATTGCCAACCTCAAGACACCCGCCTACCTCCACGCTGCTCTCGCCTCCGTCTCAGACGTGAGTTTCGGTGCGGCCCAGTGGGCTGAGGTGGTCACCTGGACGGGCAAGCTCCTCGGCGCCCAACCGAGCAAAGCTCAGGCCGCTCGCGGTTACTACCAGCAGGGCTACGCCCACTATCAGCTCAAGGATCCGGAAAAGGCCATCGAAGCACTCTCCAAGATCGAAGGTTTGGAAGCGAACTCGATCTGGATCACACGGGGTCTCTATCTTGCCGGCGAGTGCTACAATCAGTTGAAGAAATCCCAGGAAGCCATGCAGGCCTTCCAAAAAGCCCTCCCGGGGCTCAAGGGCAAGGATGCCATCGAATGCCGCTACCGCCTGGGCCTCACCCGCTTTGTCCTCAAACAGTATGAAGAATCGGCGACCGATCTGGCAGCCTACCTTGAAGCGGCCGCAGACGGCCCTCACGCTGCCGAAGCGCAACTCTACCTCGCTCGTACTCACCTTGAACGCGGATCCTTTGAGACAGCCGGAACGCAACTGAAAGCCCTCGCCGAGGAGACCAGCAAGGTGTCGGCCCGGGCCAACCTCTGGCACGCAAGAGTCTACACCCGCCCGGAGACCAAGGATTACACTACCGCTGCCACCATCCTGGCCACCGCCACCGAAACCTACGCTGAATCCCCCATCATCAATGATCTGCGCTTCGACTACGCCAACGTCCTGATGGCCAAACCTGAACCCGATTGGCAGAACGCCCTCGCCTCCCTCGCCCTCCTGAGCGCCGCTGAGAGTTTCGGTCAGCAGGCCGAGGTGCTCAACCAGACCGCCGTCTGCCAGCAGAAGCTCAAGCAGTATGGAGAGAGCCTCGCCTCCAACAACAAGTTCCTGGCTGCCCATGCCGAGCACCGACTGGCTGGAGAAGCACGCTTCATGAAGGCCGAGAACCTCTTCCTCCTGGGCAAACTGGAGGAGGCCTCCAAGGGGTATGCCGAGTTCCTCTCCGCCCACGCCGACCATCCCAACAAAATGGCCGCCGGCTTCCGTCAGGCACAGATCCACCACGCCGCCGGTCGCTGGGCCGAATGCCTCAAGGCTGCCACCGCCATCGCCGCCAACAAGCCCGAGGGCCCACTCTACGGTCAACTCCCCTTCATGATAGGTGACTCCCTCTTCCGGCAGAAGAACTGGAAGGAGTCCATCGCCCCGCTCTCAGAATTCCTCGCTACCAGAGTCGCAAAAACCGACGAGGGCCGGACTGTGAAGGCCGAACCGAACGTCGACACTGCCCTCATCCAGCTCGCGGTCTGCCATGACCGCAGTGGCAACAAGGAAGCAGCCCTCGATCACCTCGACACGGTCGTCAATCACTACCCCGGCCAGTCCGGCCAGTTACCCCTCGCTCTCGCGGAGCAGGGACGCCTCGCCTACGAGGGCGGAAATCTGGAACTCGCACGTGCCGCCCTCGAAAGGTTCCGCACCATGGACAAGCCGGAGAACGAACTCTTCGCAAAATCGGCCCCCAGGCAACGGCCCCGCGTGAATTACTACCTCGGCTGGATCGAAGCGGTCGCCGGTAAGCATGCCGCCGCTGCCGCCAACTTCAATGCCGTGGTCCAGACCCAGGCCAACCATCCCCTCGCTGCCGACGCCGCCCTTCAGCACGGCATCGCCCTGTTCAATGCAGGCACCTTCGATAAGTCCACCACGCAGTTCCAGTCGGTCCTCCAGCAATACGAAAAACACCCCAAGCTCGCCCGCGTGGTTTACCACCTCGGACTCTCGCTTTCCCGCCAGAAGGAATTGGCCCAGGCTGCCAAGCAGTTCCAACGTATCAACGAAGAGTTCAGCAAGTCGGACTTTGCTGACCATGCGCTCTACGAGTGGGCCTGGTGCGAACGTGGAACAAAACGGCAGAAGGAAGCCATCGATCTCTACAATCTTCTTCTCAAGAATCATCCCGAGAGTTCCCTCGCGCCCAAGGTGCAGAGTGAACTGGCTGAACTCAATGTTGACAGCGGGGCACAGGACCAGGTCATCGCAGACCTCTCCGCCACCCTGGAGAAAGTGAAGAAGGAACCCCTCCGCGAGGAACTGCGTTATCAACTCGCCAGTGCCCACTTCAAGAAGGCCGATCACACCAACGCGGCCGGACAGTTCGAAAAACTGCTCGAGGACTACCCCCAGTCCAGGTTTCTCGCTTCCATGCATTTCCAGGCCGGGGAATCGCAACTCCAGCTCAAACAGATCGAACAGGCTCAGGCCCACTTCGCCGCGGCAGCCATGATCCAGGGCAGCCCACAGTCCCTGGTCGAATCGATCACCATGCGCCTGGCCGAAACACAGGCTCTCACCGGACAGCACAGCGAAGCCGCGGCCTCCTACCAGGCCTTCCTGGAAAAATTCCCGCAGAGCCGCTGGACCCGGAACGCGCGCTTCGGGTTTGCCTTCTCCACCGAGAACGCCGGCGATCCCACCACCGCCCTCGCCGAATATTCCAAAATCCTCGACGAACCGAAAACCGACCTCTGGACGGTGCGCAGCCGCTTCCAGACCGGCTCGTGCAATGCCAAGCTCGAAAAGCACGACCAGGCCGTGATCGATTTCGTCAAGGTCGAGATCAGCTACCCGCAGTATCCCCGCTGGCAGGCGGAAGCCGTGCTCGAAATCGGACGCATTCTCCTGTCCCAGAACAAACCTGAACAGGCCAGGGAACGCTTCCAGGAAGTAGTTTCGCGTTTCGAGAAGGAAGAGGCGGCCGCCACTGCCAGAAAGCTCCTCACCCCGGCCACCGCAAACGGCTCAAACTGATAACCTCCA
>JAAZXD010000030.1 GCA_014240355.1 Roseibacillus sp.
CGTCGATGGCGATTTGCGCGGCCATCTGCCTCTCGCCGTGGTTCTTCCGCGGACAGATGCCGAGGGAATACCGGATCTTTCCCCCTGTGGTCATGCTTCTGCTCTTCGCGTTGTTTGCCACCACGGCGGTTCTCTCGCTCAAGCGCGGACCGCTGCTTGTCATTCCGGGCGTCATGTTCGGGTTGGTGGTTCTGCGCAGCGGACTTCTCACGATTGCCACTTACGGGATTGCCACGACCATCCTCGTGGTCCTGGTGGTGAGCGGTGAAGATATTGCCTACGAGTTGGCTTCGTGGCAGAACTGGCTTTACGATCTGTTCGGGACATCCGGTGCAAAGGCCGACCTCCTGCGCGTGCGGACCTTCCACGTGCGTTTGATGGACTTTCACATGCTGGCGGACGCGAACAACTGGACTCCTTTTGGGGCCGAGATTGCGCAGGGAGAGGGCGGCTACAGGGCGCACGCCCTGCTGGTGCGCTTTGTCATGCAGTACGGGTATGTCCCCGTTGGCACCATATGTGCCATCCTGGTGCCGAGCGTGTTTTTCCTGCATCGCCGCCTGATCAGGATGTCCAAGGGCAAGTCTTTCGATGTCTTCCTCCTGAGGCTGATGGCTTCACTTGCCTTTTCCGTTCTGGGGGCATCCATTCTCGGGGTCCTCTCGCTGGAGGCCTACCCCAATCCCTTCTTTTTCGGAGTGTTCCTGGGCGTGATGGCCGCGGGCCTCACCCGCGAGCGGCAAAGCCGGGAGGAAATCGCCATCATCGCCGAACCGGAAGCGGAGGAGCCTCCTGTCCCGGGAGGCATCCGTCAGGCCAGCCAGTAGGGGACCGCGAGCCCATCGGGCTGGAGCGGAGTGCGCGGTCCAGTTGCCTGTCCAGTTTTTATCGAATGTCCTCGGTCCTTTGGATTCCGACGCCTCCGTCTTTCGGGAGCGTGAGCATGCAGCGGTATTTCGGCGTTCTCCACGACGTGGTTCGGAGAGCAGGAGTGGAGGGCCTCGAGGAATTCAGCATCTCGCCCTTGGTTGCTTACGAGGGGTTGATGGCGGGTTCTCCCTCCCGGATTGTGAGGGGCTTCGACAAGTGGTTCTTCTACCGGTGGAGAGTGAACAGGGCAGGTCGTTACGACCTGGTCCATGGCCTGTCACAGGGATTGGGGCACCTGCTTCCACATTTGCAGGGCTCTCCCCGGACCATGGCGACCGTTCATGATCTCATTCCACTTCGTTTCCCGGGGGAACTGAGCGAGACTCAGGTGGCCCGTGTCCGCAAACAGGCGGACCGGCTCACGAACTTTGATCTCCTCACCTCGGTTTCCGAGTTTACTGCAGGCGAGGTGGTAGAGCTCACCGGAATCCCGCGGGAACGGATTCGTGTGGTGCAGAATGGAATCGATCAGGAGGTCTTCCGGACTCCTGCAGATTTCCCTCCCGCCCTCGATCACCTCGCCGGTCGACCCTACGTCTTCAGTGTAAGCAGCGCGTTCGCCCGCAAGAACCTGCAGATCTTCCCCGAGGTCTTTGCGGAAGTCTTCGCCCGGGAACCCGAACTGGTTCTCGTTCGTGCGGGCGCGGCCCTTCCCGACGAGCTGCGGGAGGAATTTTGCCGGCGATGTGGTTCGGAGCGGTTGATTGAACTGGGGCGTGTCTCCGATGAGGTTCTGGTTCCGGCCTATCAGCACGCGGCCGTGTTCTTCTTTCCCTCACTTTATGAAGGGTTTGGTCTGCCGGTGATTGAGGCGATGTCTGCCGGAACACCCGTGGTGTGCAGCAATGCAACAAGTCTGCCCGAGGTCGGGAAGGATGCCGCTCTCTATTTCGATCCGGTTGATCCTGCCTGAGGGGCGGCCGCTATTCTCGAGGCCCTCTCCCGGTCCGATGAGCTCGTGGAAAGGGGCCTGGAGCACAGCAGGGCCTACAGTTGGGAACGAACCATGGAAGGCCATCTGGACTGTTACCGTGAACTCCTTGGTTGAAGACGAGCACCCCCTGCGGGTTCTCATGGTTCACAATCACTACCTCGTCAGGGGTGGGGAAGATGAGTCATTTGCGGCCGAGACCGAATTGCTGAGGGCCGGGGGACATGAAGTGGAGACCTACGTTCGCGACAACGAGGAAATCGCGTCCCGGGGTCGGCTCAGGACCGCGGCGGACACGATCTGGTCAGGGCGCAGTCGGCGTGAGGTGTCCGCACTCCTCGAAAAGGGAAACTTTGACGTCATGCACGTGCAGAATTCCTTTCCCCTGATTTCTCCGGCGGTCTACGGGGCTGGTCGGGCGGCGGGAGTGGCCGTGGTCCAGACCCTGCGCAACTATCGGCCGCTCTGTGCCAGCGGACTGCTCATGCGGGAGGGCGAAATCTGTGAAAAGTGCCTGGGGCGCGGAGTGGGCTGGGCGGGAGTGCGGCACAAATGTTATCGGGGGAGCCTTCCCGGGTCCGCCGTGCTGGCAGCCATGAATGCCTGGCACAACATGCGGGCCACCTACCTCCGGGAAGTGGACAGGTTCATTGTGGCCTCGGAACTGGTGCGCCGGAAATTCATGGAGGGGGGTTTCCCGGAGGAACGTATTTGCCTGAAGCCGAACGTGGTGCCTCTCCTTCCCGAGGGAGGAGAGAAAAAGCGGGAGCGACGGGCCATCTACGTGGGACGGTTGTCGGCAGACAAGGGCGTCGAACTCATGGTGGAGGCCTGGGTTTGCCATGGGCTTGAAGTTCCGTTGGAGATCGTGGGTTCCGGGCCCCTCGAAGCGAAGCTCCGGGAAAAAGCCCGGGGCACGCCCACGATCAGTTTTTCCGGTCGCCTCCCGGTGGAGGAGGCCTGCCGGGCGATTGGCCGATCCGAGCTCCTGCTCCTGCCGACACAGTGGTACGAGACCTTCGGGCGTACGGTGCTGGAAGCCTACGCCATGGGCACTGCGGTGCTCTCCTCACGGGGAACGGCACCCGGGGATCTCGTCAGGGAGGGAGAGACCGGATTTCTGGTCAACCGCGGAGATGCCGGGGAGATTGCAACCGGAGTGAGGGAGTTCTTCGAGCTTCCCTCCCGTGAACGACGTCGCATGGGTGAGCGCGCTCTGGCAGAATACCGTGATCATTACAGCCGGGAAAAAAACCTGGAACTGCTCACCGGAATCTACCGGGATGCCGCTGCGGAAGTGCGAACCCGATCCACCAGGTAGTCATGAGCAAGTCGATCAGCATGTCGCGTCGAGCCCGCCTCTGGGGCATGAAGCGATTTCCGAAAACCTACGTGAATCTCTCGCAGGTCTACAACTCCCTGCTCTGGAAGGACGAACAGCGTGGGCTGCGGGGCGAGATCACCCCGAGCGGCCTGCCCAGTGTGATGTTCTACAGTTACTACCGCTGTGGTTCGATGTTCCTGTCGCGGGCCATACGGGAGCTTGCGCTGGCTAACGGTCTTCAGCATCTCGACTATTGCAGCTACTTCGTCAAGGTGACCCCGGGGAAGGGAGTCAGCCTGTTTGACAGGGAGACGCTGGAGACCGCCTTTCATCCTGAAGGTTGCTACTATGGAACCCTGCGCCGCGCCTATCCCATTCCTGCTCACGAGAATTACCGTTCAGTCCTTCTTCTGCGTGATCCGCGTGACTGTCTGGTGTCGCACTACTTTTCGATCCGGGAGTCGCATACGCTGAACAACCATGGAAACCTCCGGGCTCGTCGCGAGGCACTGGCAACCGGTGTTGACCAGTGGGTCCTCGCGCATGCGGAGGAATACCGGCGCGACTTTCTTGATTTTCACCGTCAGTTGGTGGGGAAACCCGGCGTGCTCTTCCTGCCTTACGAGGAGATGGTGACCGCTTTCCCGGAATTCATTCGAAAAGTGGTTGAGCACACGGGAATGGACGGAAACCGATCGCTTGTCGACCGGATCGTAAAAGAGGCGGATTTCGAGGTTTCATCGGAGAATGTCCTTTCTCATAAACGATCGGTGAAACCGGGAAACCACCGCAAAAAACTGAATTCGGAGACTGTCGAGCAGCTTGATGAGGCCCTTTCGGAGGTGCTGGAGCTGTTTCATTACAGGTGATCTCCGAACTCCACCGGAGCAGACTGAATCCTTGCCACCTGCATGCAATCGGTCTTGTTTAGGTGCCTCCTGCCATGAGTAGCAGCCCAAGTTTTTCCAACGGCGAGAACCGTCTCCCCATGGCCATCATGGTGAGCTGCGTGATTCTGGTAATGGGATACCTCTACTTCGGGTTTGGATATTCCACCGGCTATATGTTCGAGCGCTCCACCCTGTGGAGCAACATGCGGCAGGGATATCGCATGGAGAAGGGGGAATGGGCCTTTGGCTACTTTGTGCCTCCCGTCGTTGTCGTCCTGCTCTGGGTCACCCGCAAACGCTTCGCAGGGATCCCCATCAGACCAAGTTACCTCGGTCTCGTCCTGCTCGCCTTCGGTTGTTTCATCTACTTCGGAGGCTACAAGGCCAATGAGAAGTACGTAGGCTACTTTGCGGGCCAGATCCTGGTGGCCGGTTTCATCCTGTGGTTCCTCGGCATCGAATTCTTCAAGCGGGCCTTCTGGCTTTGGGTTCTCTTCGGATTGACCTGGCCGCTGGTCTTTCTCATCGAACCGATTGCCAGCCCCCTGCAGCTCCTCATGACCAAGTTGACGGAGGTTTATCTCAAGGTCACGGGAGTTGATGTCATCCGCTCGGGGACGTCCCTTTATTCGCCACCTTCGGAAGCAGTGCCGGCCGGTGATCGCTTCTCGCTGGGGATTGCAGTGGCATGCTCCGGGTTGCGTTCCCTCTTTGCCCTCGGGATGGTGAGCCTCCTCTACGGGTATCTCTCGCTGAAAAAAAGCTGGCATCGCCTGCTTCTGGCCGTTTCCGCCGTGCCCTTCGCGATCTTCGGCAACTTCGTCCGGATGCTCCTTCTCTACTATGGCACGATCTGGGCCTCCAAGGATTTCGCCATCGGCACGGATGACCATCCCTCCGCCTTCCACACCGGGGCCGGGATTGCGGTCTTCATCGTGGCCCTCATCTGCATGCTGGTTCTCGTGGAGGTGCTCAATGGCGGATTCAAATCGTTGAAGAGAAAGCGCGTTCGCTCCCGGGTGGTGGGGGTGAAGGAAGAGGTGACGGCCGACGAAAAACCGGAGGATTCCACACCCGAATGATCACGATCAGACAAGCCGTTGTTCGGAGTGTGGTAGTGCTGCTGCTGGTCTCCACCACGATCGGGGTCTGCGTGCTCTTTCCGAATGCGGCGGAAAATTCGGAATCGGGAATGATTCTGGAGCTGCCGGCCAGGGATCAGGTTCCTGGTTATCTGGGTTTCGAGCGACCAATCTCCATGGAGGAAAAAAAATGGCTGCCCGAGGATACGGGCCTCCTGAAGATGCTGTATGTCCCGAAGAAATCGACGGCGTCGAATGAGGTTGAGGCCAGCGAGGAGGGAATCTCGGTCAGTCTTATTCTGAGTGGGAATGATCGCCGGAGTCTCCACCGCCCCCAGGTCTGCCTCCGCGCGCAGGGATGGCGGATCGCGAAGAAGGAAACGGTCACTCTTTCCGTTGCCGGTCAGGATGTGAAAGTCATGGATTTCACGCTTCTGCGCAAGGTGAGCGAAGAGGACGGCACCATCCGCAACGCGCGCGCCCATTACATCTACTGGTGGATCGGAGCCAAGCGGTCGACCCCTTCTGACTTCGAGCGCATCCTCTATACTGTCCTGGATAACATGTTCAGGAACCTCAACAACCGCTGGGGGTATCCCAGCGTGTTGGTCCATGTCGACCTTGAGGGGAATAAGACTCCCGAGGAAATCGCAAATGCTGACGAAGAGGCTCGGTCGCGCGCCTTTTCCTTCATCGAGCAATATGCTCCCATGTTCCAGAAATCGCTGGGAGCGACCGAGGCCGAATGAAGGCCCTTTTGCGCACGTTGCACGCACCGGTTTACGAGCGGCGCCTGGAGGTCCTGCTCAAGGTCCTCGGGGGGTGCCTGCCACGGGGTGAGTCGCTCCTCGATATCGGCTGTGGTGCGGGCGCCCTCGGTGCTGCGCTTACCCGCGACTACGGGCTGGAGGTCCGCGGTCTGGAAACCAATGTGCGGGAGGGCTGCGTCATCCCGGTCGATCCCTACGACGGAGAGACCATTCCCTACGAGGAAGGTTCCATCGATAACGTTTTGCTGGCTGACGTTCTCCATCACGAAGAGAATCCCGGTCGTCTGTTGCAGGAGGCCGGACGAGTGGCGCGCAAGCGTGTGATCGTCAAGGATCACAAGACCGGATCCTTTCTGGCCTGGCCGCGGATTTCCCTCCTCGACTGGGCCGCCAATGCCGGCTATGGCGTGCGCTGTCTTTTCCGTTACCCCACCGTGAGCGGGTGGCACGACCTCTTCAGGGAGTGTGCCCTCTCCGTGCAGATGGAGCGAACCTCTATCGATCTTTACCCGCCCGTGGTGAATGCTTTCTTCGGCAGGAAGCTCCAGTACTTCGCCGTGCTCAATCCCCTCGCCCCTGAATAGGAATGACGCGTTCCGGAAAGATGCGCCTTGCGGCGTCTCTCGTGACCGTGGTCTGGATCTGCCTGGAAATCTGGGCAGTCGGTCCGGTCATGCGCGAGAGTGATCAGGCCTCGCTGCTCGGGGGCGCGGTGCAGTTGGCGGTGGGCGACAAGGCCCTCTCGGACAACGACAGCTACAACTACGACAAGCAGTACTTCTCCTACTGGGTGACGGCGGCCTGGCTCAAGCTGCGCAGCCCGTCCGGCGAGAAATCCATGGTCATCGTGAGGGAGGGAAACCTGCTGGCGGTCACCCTTTTCGCTCTTGCCCTGCTCTCGGTGGTGGGTTCGCAGCGAAGATGGACAGGGGTGCAGGTTGCCATCCTCTACGGCGCGCTGTTCACCCCTGTATTGTCCTTTTCGGGGATGTTCCTCTCGCCCAACATGATTTCAGCGTCCTTTCTCCTCGTCCTCGTGGTGATGCTGCGGCCCCCTCCGGGGCGGGGGGCTGATGGGGAAGACGTGGCACAACCGTCGGTGGGGAGGGTCTTCCTGGTGGGCCTCCTTGCGTGGGCAGCTACCGCGGCGCGCCAGGACGCCCTCCTGCTCATGCCTTTGCTGGCGTTCTTCACGGTCCGTGAGGACTCCCTGAGGGCGCTCTTTCAAGACCGGCGGGTGCAGGCCATGGTGATGGGCACTGGTTTTGCCGTTGTCCTGGGATTGCTGCTCAGTGACGGTTTCGCGGTCCTGCCCGCTCCCTTCTTTGTTCTACCCACCTTCGTCGCTTTCATTGGGGGTGGCCTGGGGGCCCTTCTCCTTCTCCTGCTTGTCTTTGCCGTCACCCTTGCGGGTGGGCGGTCGTTCTACCGCTGCCTCGTGGCCGCTGCCGTCCTGCTGCCTCTCATCTTTTACGGGTGCGTGTTATATACTCCGCGCCATCTGTTCCTCCCGGCCCTCGCGATCCTTCTGACCATCTTTTTCGAGCGCGGGCGTGAGATCTGGTCCGCGATCGGTCGGCGTCGTCCCGGACAGCTTGCCATCCTGCTCACTCTTCTCGGGACCATGGTGCCCTGGATTGTGGGCGTGCGCATGGCTTACTGGCGCCAGGGAGCACTGGTCACCTCCCCGTCTACCCTCTTTCCTTCGACCGACGGCTTCTGGCCGATGGGAGGCTATGGATGGTTTTTTGGCCGCCTGGCCGACGGCGCGGAGGAGACGGTCGATCACAACCAGCGGGTTTGGGCGGCCTGGAGCACGGTGAATCCTGCGAGTCTGCCTGAGGGGGAGGGAGTGATTCTCAGCAGCGGACTGGTGTCCTACGGCACGTTCCATCTCGCCCTCTTCGGGAAAGAGCAGGTTCGCCGGATCAAAGACGCCGAGTTCGTTCTCTTCGACGAACGCACTTTGGGCAAACGGCAGCGAGGGGTGAATTCCACGGAAGGCTCCAACCGGAACTCCCTCCTCTCTTTGCTCGAACGCGGACGCCTGCAGGTGGTGGGGGAGTCCCATGGGGAACGCATTCTCCTCTGGACTCGCGGGAGGCCAGAGGCAGGCCCACCTAATACCGGGGTCAGTATAAAGCTCGCGCTACATAAGTATTTCAGAGGCAACGATTTTCGACTGAGCCCATGGCGCAAGAAGGACTGGAACGCGGACGAATTGCGGGGGCATCGAGGGGTGATCGCCGGGCGGGACCGGGAACCACTTGAGCAATTGGGACGTCGCATGCGACAGACCGGGGAGCTCGTGCAACTGGAGAGTCCCTACGACCAGGATCCCTGGTGGGGTCTGCCTGTCACAGCAGAAAAATGGGAGAAGCTTCACAGGGAGCGCGGGGATGACCCGGGGGATCTCTGGGTGGGATTCGGGACCCTTCCCGATTTCATGGATGTGAGGAAGTACGCGGGTTCCGGAGCGGGCCGGTGACCGGTTCGGGAGGGATACCCGGATGGCGCGAGGGCCTATCTTAATTTTGGTTAGATGCCAGAGAAAACGACAGCACACCTGATCGCTGACCCAGTCCGGAAGTGGCTGGCGGCTCTGCGGACGTCGCATTGGATCAAGAGCGGGTTCTGCCTGACAGCCCTTTTCTTTCACGGGTCCATGCTGGAACTTGCAGCCTGGATGGCGGTGCTGCCAATCGTTTTCTGCTTCTGCCTGATTTCCAGCGCGGTCTATCTCGCTAATGACATTGTGAATCGTGCGGAAGACCGGCGTCATCCCCGCAAGTGCAGGCGGCCTATCGCGAGCGGTCAGATTTCCGTGCGCCAGGCCTGGCTGGCGATAGTCCTTCTGGCCGGTGGGGCGCTGGGATCTTCCTGGTGGTTCTATGGAGGAGGCATCGTGACGGGGTTGCTGGCGGGTTACTACCTGCTTTCCTGGATCTACTCGTATTACCTGCGCGGGCTGCCACTTCTCGATGTCCTCGTCCTGGCCACAGGGTTCGTGGCGCGGGTGGCGGCCGGGTCTTACGCTCTGCAGCGCTTCGACCTTACCGCCCATCCTACCGGCTGGCTCCTGAGCTGTACCTACTTCCTCGCGCTCCTGCTCGGCTTTGGAAAACGCAAGGGGGAGTGGCTCCTCCTCGAGAAAACCCATCGCGAGATGGGGATCACCCGGCGGGCCCTGCGGGGCTATACGGCTGATCTCCTCGACGTCCTGACCGGATGCAGCGCCCTCCTTGCCGGAGCCATCTACCTGGCCTACTGCCTCAATCGTCCCGACCGCATCCCCTTCGTCTTCACCACCCTCCCTGCCCTGACCGGACTGATGAGCTACCTGCGACTGGCCTGGCGCTCCACCGTAGTGGAAACTCCCGAGCGCCTTCTTCTCAAGAGCCCCGGGTTGGTCTTTTCACTTGCCACCTGGATCCTGCTGGTGGGCTGGTTTACTGCTTTAGGGTGAACGTTTCCGTTCCGCCGGTTTCCAAGTTAACGCCATGAGCGACCATCCTGTCCAAGCCCGATCCGTGCGTGTGCACTGGTTGGCGCCTTCCGCTCTGCTTTTTCTTTTTGCGGGCTGGGTGACCGCCATTCTCCTGGCGGGAGGGCTTGCACTCCACCGCCGCGCGGTGGCCGTGCCGTTGGTGGTGATCGGGGCCCTTCTGGGATTGGCGGAGGTGGTCCGGACGGGACGGGTCGTGCGGACGCCGATCCTGCTGGCGGGCGTGCCAGCGCTGCTCTACTTCACCTTGCGGGCTCTTTTCTCGGAAGTGTGGGATCTGGGTCGCCATGACCTGCACCTCATCACCATGGCCTGGCTTACCATCGTCACGGTGCCCACCTGTGTGGGCACCCGGCGTGAGCGGATAATCCTTCTCTCGGGGCTCACTGTTGTCTTTGGGGCACAGTTTCTCGCGGGGATCTACCAGGAATTCTTCGATCCCCACTTTACCTTCTTCCGACGGACGCGCCCGAGCGGAGAAGGAGTGAGCGGACTCTTCTGGCAGTGGAATAACCTGGCGGGACTCATGGCTATCATGGTGCCCCTCTTCCTTGGAGTGGCGCTGTGCTCGACCAGGTGGAGGGCGCGGGCTCCCTTCCTGCTCCTGGCAGGGGCCGGTCTCCTTCTGGTCTGGTTGACCAAGTCACGGGCCGGGTTCGCCGCCACTGTGGGGGGGCTGGGGTGTGCCGTTGCCTTTGTTGTTATCGCAAGGGTCCACCATCGCAGTCCGGGGGTCCGGCTTGCAGCCTGGAGTATTCTCGGAGCTCTTGCTCTCGGGATCGTGGGGGCGGTGGTGCTGGCGACTTCCTCCCTGAGTGTACAGCGGGATCAGGGATCTGATCTTGGCAACCTGCTGGGTCAAAGTTCGCGACTGGGACTGGCGGGGGTGGCCTTCGAGATCTGGCAGGAAAAGCCACTGGTTGGAAACGGGAGCCAGAGCTATCGTTATCTCGCCATCCAGCACTGGGACACGGATATCCCCAGCTGGGTCGATGATCCCGAGCTGGCCCACAGCGAATATCTTCAGGTGCTCTGCGACTACGGCCTGATCGGGCTGGTTCTCCTCCTGGGATTCCTTATCGCCGTGCTTCTGGGTGCGCTGTTTCCATCACACCAGAGAGGGGAGGATTCTCCGTCGCTCCAGCGTGGTCTGCAGGTGGGCGCTGCTGCCGGGTTGGTGGGGGGAATGCTTCACGCGGCCTTCGATTTTCAACCCCATCTCCTGCCTATTCTCATGATGGCATCCCTTGCCATCGGACTTGTCATGCCTGCAGCATCCCCAACCCGCTCCATCCTTGCTCAAGGCGGACATGTCACTCTGGTGATCGTGATGTCCCTTCTGGCTGTGGTTGTGGTAGGCAAGGAGAGCTTGCATGCGGGGGGATGGATCCAGTGGGAACAGCAACGGGGGGCCAACTTCGAAGTGGATCCCGGAGAATTGCCCCGCCTGCGCAAACTGGTGGAGGATTCACCGCACTATTTCGCGGCTGAAATGTACGGTCGCCTGCAGTTGAGCGCCTATACACAGACCCCGGAAGCGGACCGGCCCGAAAATATCTTTCGCCTCGAGGAAGCCCGGTGGGGATTGGACCTGGCTCATAAGCGTCACCCTGAGGATCCGCGCAGCCTGATTGAGCTTGGCCTCGTACTCGATCTGCTCGGGGAGTTCGACAAAGCTGCCGGGGTGCATGTGGAGGCGATTCGGGTTGCCAGACGCCGGGAACGCAAGTTCGGAGCCTATGCCGGTCTCTCTCTTCACCTCGCCCTGCGGGGCAAACAACTCTGGTATAGCCGCCGACCGGAAGAGGCTTTCGGCTGCTTCCTCCGCGCTCAGGATTATCTGGATCTTTCCATCCGCCGCGGCTACCGTTTCAGCCGACCGCAGGAATTCCGGGAACGGCGGAGGATTCTTGAATCATACATTAAATCATTGCAGGACGGAAAGATCCGGCCTGCGTTTCCGCCCGACATCCTTATTCGGTTTCCCCGACCGGATGACCCAACGACCCGCTGATGGCCCAAGGACGTAAAGAAGCCCTCTCGGTGCAGGCATTGCAGTTCGTCGATGCCACCCTTGTTTACGCGGCTTTCGTGATCAGTGCCGCCATACGCGATGATCTTCTTTGGATCCTCGACAAGTGGGAGGTCTGGAAGCGGGGAGATAATACGATCGGCCTCACCGAGATGATGCCGTTGCTTTTCGTCATCATTCCTCTCACTCCCATCGCGCTGGAGGCCTTCGGTTTCTATCGCCATCCCCTGCGCAAGCGCCTCCGGGATTCACTGACCCAGATGGCCAAATCCCTCATCATCGTGGGGGTGGTGGTCGGGGCCCTGGTGGTCTTCTTCAAGCTGGGAGACAGTACGCCTCGACTGACCCTTGGTGCGGCCGTCCCCATTGCGATCTGCCTGGTCCTGATGCGTGAGAGGCTGGTGCGCATCTTCGTGCTGCACTCGGTGCGTGTGGAAGATGCCAAGGAGGCGGTCATTTACGTCGGCTCCCAGGAGTCCATCAAGGAATTCGAAGCAAGCCTGCCCTCGGATGTCCTGACCGAATACAAGGTGGTGGCCCACTACCAACCGTCCGAGGGAACCCCGGAAGAGTTCACCAGCCTCCTCAAGCGCGAATCGGTCGCCCGGGTGATCTTCGCCCCCAGGCAGACCGAGTTTGGAAAACTGGCTGAATTGGTGGAGATCTGCGAGTTACAGGGTGTGGAGGCCTGGATCTCGGCGGATTTCATCCAGACGCAGGTAGCCCGTCCCGACTTTGACAGTATGGGGGGCAAGCCCATGCTGGTCCTGCGGTCCACCCCGGAGTTGTCCTGGGCCCTCTGGGTGAAAGGGGCGATTGATTTCCTGGTGTCCGCGGTCGTTCTGGGCGCCTCCATCGTTCTCATCTGGTGGTGGGTCGCCCTCTTCATCAAGATCGGGAGCCCTAGGGACCCGGTCTTTTTCCGCCAGAAACGGGCCGGGCGTTATGGCAAACCGTTCACGATGTGGAAATTCCGGACCATGCACCCGGATGCGGAAGACCAACTTGACGACATCAAGGAATCCGAGGGTAACGAGATGTCGGGGCCGGTCTTCAAGTTGGAGAACGATCCCCGGGTTTTCGGATTCGGGAACTTTCTGCGGCGTACCAGCATAGACGAGCTGCCCCAACTGCTCAATGTGCTGCGGGGGGACATGAGTCTGGTTGGTCCGCGGCCACTTCCCCTCTATGAAGTCGAGCAGTTTGCCAAGTCCGAGCACCGGCGCCGTCTTAGTGTAAAACCGGGGATTACCTGCCTCTGGCAGGTGAGCGGCCGCAACAAGATCACCAGCTTTGATGAGTGGGTGCGCCTGGATCTTGACTACATCGACAACTGGTCGCTCGGGCTCGACCTCAGGATCCTTCTCAAGACCGTTCCTGCGGTGTTGAGAAGGAAGGGGAGCAAGTAGCGCGCTGGGGGATGGGAAATTCTGACGGGAGTCAAGAACTGCCGTCGATTCTCCTCGCCCTCACGGCCAGAAACTAATAACCAATCCTTGGCTACCGCCTGCCATGAAACTTCTTACCGGGAACGCCCACCCCTCCCTCGCCCAGGGAATTGCCGACCAGATCGGAACCAGTTTGGCCGACGCCGAAGTCACCAGTTTTCCAGATGGTGAGACCTACGTGCGAATTAATGAAAACGTTCGTCGCCAGGATGTTTTTCTTATCCAGCCCACCTGCCCGCCCACCAACCAGAACCTGATGGAGCTCCTCATCATGGTGGATGCGGTGCGCCGGGCCAGTGCGGAGCGCATTACCGCCGTCATCCCCTTCTTTGGCTATGCCCGTCAGGACCGGAAGGACAAGCCCCGTGTTCCCATTACGGCCAAGCTGGTGGCCAACCTTATCGAAGCAGCGGGAGTTGATCGGGTGCTCACCATGGACCTGCACGCCGCCCAGGTGCAGGGCTTCTTCGACATTCCGGTCGACCATCTCTACGCCAAGCCGGTTCTTCTCAAGCACCTGCGCCAGCAGCGGAATGGTTCGGACCGCGAAATCACGGTGGTCTCTCCCGACGTCGGGGGAGTCAAGATTGCCCGCAGTTACGCAAATGCCCTCGGGGCCGAATTGGCCATTGTGGCCAAGCAGCGGATCTCCGCCACCGTGGTGGAGCCCATGAAGCTCATCGGGGAAGTGGAGGGTCGGGACGCCATCATCGTGGATGATATGACCGAAACGGCCGGAACGCTCTGTGCGGCCGCGGAGACCCTCAAGAGCAACGGGGCTGGCCGGATTTTTGCCGGTGTTTCCCACGCCGTGCTGGGGGATCTCGGGTGCGAACGCATCATGAGTTCCGATATCGACGAGGTGATCACCACAGACTCGACCCCACTGCCGCCCGAGGCCTGCCGGGCCAAGGTGAGCACGCTCACCGTTGCGGGGCTCCTGGGCGAGGCCATCCAGCGAATCCATAACGGCAAATCCGTCAGTTCTCTCTTTGACATCGAGGGCGGATCCGTGTAGCTAGCCGCCCCCCTGCGGTGCGTGCCCGAGCCCGCCGCCCCATCAGAAATCCCACGGACCCATGGCAAAGACGCACACACTCAAGGCAGAGGATCGCAAGCGCACCGGCACCGGCATGCTCAAGCGCATGCGCCGGGAAGGATTTATCCCCTCGGTGGTTTATGGCGGTGGTTCGGAAACCCGTAACGTCAAGATCAGTGCCAAGGATTTCCGGGATATGATTGGCGCCAGCGCTTCCGCCAATGTTCTGGTGGACTTGGAACTGGATGGTGGGGGCCAGCAACTGGCCTTCGTGAAGGATCTTCAGCACGATCCACTGAGCGGCAACATCCTCCATGCCGATTTCCTGGCCATCAATGAAGCCACCGAGATCACAGCCCAGATACCCGTCGTCCTGAACGGTGAGGCGTTGGGCGTGAAACTGGGAGGACAACTCGAGCAGCTGCTCTACACAATCGAGATCAAGTGTCTGCCCAAGGATCTTCCTGAGACGATCGAAGGGGATGTGAGCGATCTCGACGTCGGCGATGCTCTCCACGTTGGGGGGATGCAGTGGACGGAAGGGGTTTCGCCTACCCTTGGTGCGGATGTGGTGGTGGCCCTGGCGGCCAAGACGCGGATTGCTCTCAGCGATGAGGCAGCCGATGAGGGCGAATTGGGTGAGGGCGAAGAAGGGGAAGAATCCGAGGAGGGCGCCGCACAGGAAGGTGGCGATACCAGCGAAGAGGGCTCAAACTAATCCGGCATCCTGTTCCACCGAGCATCTGTTTAAAAC
>JAAZXD010000310.1:0-296 GCA_014240355.1 Roseibacillus sp.
GATGATGGCAGCCTTGTTCCTGCGGCCGTTGGTCAGGTGGCGGTCCACGCAGTTCTCACAGACGTTGAGACGGGCTCCGGTGAACCATTTCGCAAAGGGGGGCTTCCACTCGAGGACCTTCTTCCAGCGCTTCTGCCAGTGCAGTTCCCTGGCCTCCCGCGCCCAGAAGACGGAGGGCTTCTCGATCGACTCCTTGTACATCCGCCGGTACTGTGCCATGCTGGAAATGCGGGCCTTCTTGGAGAATTCCTTCGAGGGTTTGAAGACCCTTTCTTCGATGAGATGGCTTTCAATCT
>JAAZXD010000310.1:306-4045 GCA_014240355.1 Roseibacillus sp.
ACCTGACTGGGAGCTTGGTGTGAGTGGTTGTTTACTCGACGGGGCGGTTGGTTGCAAGGAAGGGCGCGGGATCAGGAATGGCGGGGTGGATCGACACTGAGCATTTCGGTTTCGTGGCGTTCCAGGTGGCGCCACCGGCCGAGGGGCAGGTCCGGGTCGGTGAGGCGCCCGATGCGGATGCGGAAGAGCTTGTCAACCTGGCTGCCGAGCGTTTTGAACATTTCACGGATCTGGCGCTTGAGTCCGGTCTCGAGGACGATGGAAACGCGGCGGGGCGAGAGTCGTTTGAAAGACTTGGCGCGGGCGTGGCCCTCCGGAGTATGAACTCCGTCGATGAGTTTTTTCAGGTCACGATGATCGACCGAGGCGGTGAGGGTCACCCGATATTCCTTTTCGACCCTGTTGCTTGGATGGGTGAGTCGGTTGGCCAGTTCGCCGTCGTTGGTCAGCACAAGGAGGCCTTCCGAATCGCGATCGAGACGACCAACGTGATTAAGGTGTTGAAACTTGGGGGGAAGAAGTTCGTAGATGGTGGCCCGGCCCAGTTCGTCCTGCTTGGAACAGACGTAGCCGCGTGGTTTCTTGAAGAGGATGGTAGTGGTCTGCCGTGGAGAAACCCGTTTTCCGTCGAACCGCACGACATCATCGTCCTTTACGCGGGTGGCTGGGTTGGTGCAGGCCTCCCCATTGAGGGTCACGCCGCCTTCCTGAATGAGAGTGTCGCAGGCACGTCTGGAGCCGATCCCGCAGGAGGCGAGAAACTTGTTCAGGCGGGTGCCTTCGGAAATCATGACGGAATGCGGGACAGAGAAGGCGGAACCCTCCGGTTCCGCCTTTCTCGAGATTCGAAATATGAATGGAAAGCTGCCCTAGTCCTCGGACTTGGTTTTCGGCAGGCCGATGGGGCTCTGGCCCTCTTTCCACTGATCGCGCTCCTTGAGGAGCTTGACGCGCTCGAAACGCTTGAGGACCGAGCGCTTGCCGATGGCGCCACCGCTGATTTTCAGGCTGTTGTGCTTGGACATGGGATTTGGCGGTTCGGGGTGGGGGGACGGGAAGCTAGGGGGAATCCGGATCTTTGGCAAGGGGGAAGTCCGGACTGCCCCATCTGCCCGGGAGATCAAATCATCCCGAGCTTCATCTTGCCCTCTTCGGAGATCATCTCCTGATTCCAGGGAGGATCCCAGACCAGTTCCACCCGGGCGTCGTCAATCTGGTCGATCGTCATGATGCGAGCCTGTGCATCAGCTGCGATGGCTGGGCCCATCCCGCAGCCAGGGGCGGTAAGGGTCATTTTGATGAACACCACGTCCTTGCCGTCTTCATCGTCCACCGTGCAGTCGTAGACCAGTCCAAGGTTGACGATGTCGACGGGAATTTCGGGATCGTAGACCTGCTTGAGCTGATGCCAGACCTGATCGGCGACCGGGGCTTCCTTCATCCGCTCGTCTCCCCGGGATTTTTCCTCCGTGTCGGCCTGATCGATTCCGAGGGCATCGGCATCATCGGAAGAGATGCGGGCCAGTCCGGCCGAGGTAGCCACCGTATAGGTGCCTCCGAGATTCTGAGTAATCACCACCACGGTGCCGGTCGGAAGGGAGATGGTGTCACCAGATGGAATCTGGATGGCACTGATTTCGCGGGGGAGCGTAATTTCCTTGTTCATGGGGAGGTTTGGAAGTCAGCGTTCCCTGGGTGTTTGTCTTCCTCGTCCAGGGGAACGATCCGGGAGGAATCCACCGTGATGGCGGTCTGGTATCCGAATGGCTGGAAGGACGCGCGGTCGATGATGTTCCGGCCGTCTCTCCCGAAGAACTTGAACCCCATCCGCAGTTTCTCACCGCGATCGGCCGAGCGGCCGCTGCCCACCACGTCGGGATCTTCCATTTCGCCCACGTTCAGGCGATTGGTCGAGGCCTGGCAGGCTCTGTCATCAAATCCGTCCATTGCCTGAGGGAACAAATCATGAGGATGCGGTGAGATCAAATCACAAAATATGGAAAGGAGGGCAGTTTTGTGACTCACGGCAGGTCAATCCATGGTGACTGCGGCCACCCGCTTCTTTGTTGCCTCATCGTGCTTGTCACCTGCCCGGCGCCCCCCTTCAATCGTCGTGGGCGGGGAACATGTACTTCATCGGTGTGGAAAACTGGGAACGGGGCGTTACGCACGCAGATGGCCGTGTTCAACCTGGGATCCTCCGGCGCGGGCGGCTCCCCGGAAGAAACGCGGCGGTCTATTGGATGGCCTGCCGGAGCAGGGGAGTCAGGGAGCGGAAGGACCGGCTGGTGGAATCGTTGAAGGAAGGCAGTTTCTGACCGATGAACAACAAGGAGAAGGAACGGGAAATCCGGACCAGCTGGAAGATGCGGGCCCTGGGGGCTTTGGTGGGCTGGATGATGCGGTTCTTCGCCGTGACTCTCCGCATGGAGGTGGTGGATCGGTGCGGATTCACCGATCGCGCCAAAAACAGCTCCCCGCGCATCTGGTGCATCTGGCACAGTCGCATCGCCGGGACCCTGATGTCCCGCAGGCGCATCTTCCGCTGGCGGAAGGGCGTGGTCCTGACCAGCGCGAGCCACGACGGGGCAGCTCTCGCAGGGGTGGCCAGGGTGGTGGGACTGGAGGCCGTGAGAGGATCCAGTTCGCGGAGGGGATCGGAAGCCCTGAGGGAAATGGTGCAGGCGGTGCGCAAGGGTCTGGATGTGGCGGTGACCCCCGACGGTCCGCGGGGTCCGCGCTACCGACTGAGTTCGGGTTTGATAAAACTGGCTCAGGTGACCCGTGCTCCGGTGATGGGAGTTCACGTGCACTACAGCCGGGCGATCCGCCTCAAGACCTGGGATCGTTTCGTCATTCCACTACCCTTCAGCAAGCTCACCATCATTTTTGACGAGCTGCTTGATGTCCCGCGGAAGCTGGATGACGATGCCTTCGAATCGAAGCGTGTGGAGGCTGAAAGCATGATGCGCGCCGAAGTCGACGATCTCGATCTGCCAACCTATGACCATTCTCAACGGAAAAGAAATCGCCGCTGAAGTCCTGGCTGGGTGCCGGGAAAAGGCGGGAATCCTTCAGTCAAGAGGAGTGACCCCGGGACTGGCGGTTGTGATTGTCGGGGATGATCCCGCTTCCCATGTTTACGTGAATTCCAAGGTGAAGACCTGCGGAGAACTTGGGATCCACTCCCGTAAGATCGAGTTGCCGACGGAAACGACCCAGGAGGAAGTGCTGCAGGTGGTTCGTGATCTCAATGAGGATCCCGCCATTCATGGGATCCTGGTGCAGTCCCCGCCTCCGCCCCATATTAATGAGGAGGAGATCATCCGCCTCCTTGATCCCCGGAAGGACGTGGACGGCTTCCACCCCGTCAATGCTGGCAAGCTCGTCATGGAGGATGAAAGCGGGTTTGTTCCCTGCACGCCGCAGGGATGCATCCATTTGCTGGAAAAGGCCGGGATCGAAACGAGTGGGGCCAACGCGGTGGTGATCGGGCGCAGCATGATCGTGGGTAAACCGATGGCCCTGCTTCTCATGGGAAAGGGAGTCAATGCCACCGTGACGGTGGCCCACTCCCGCACCAGGGAACTGGCTGAGGTGTGCCGGCAGGCCGATATCCTGGTGGCTGCGATCGGTAAACCCGGATTCGTCACCGCGGATTTCGTCAAGGACGGTGCGGTCGTAATCGACGTGGGGATCAACCGTAGCCCAGCGCCCGAAAAAAAAAAAAAAAAAAAAA
>JAAZXD010000311.1 GCA_014240355.1 Roseibacillus sp.
AGAATTGCAGCCCATAGCAGGACCTGGAATCGCAGCAAACGCCGGTTTCGGCAGTTTTTTACTGTTCCAACCCGGGCCGAACTGCCTCTCATCATGACCTGTAGACCCGGGGTGCTGAATCGTCAACAAGTCATCACTACTAAGATTCGCTGAATGTATTCTACGTATAGAATGGATCAGGGGAAATTCGGTCAATCGCTCCCAGTTAATTCAAGAAGTTCGACGAGGGAGGCTTACACGTGCTCCAGGAGGCCTTGCCGAAGTGCCTGATCGATTACGAACCGCCGCGAACTTTCACGGGCCCCCAGACGGCCATTGACAAGCGGACTGGCCAATTCGCTTCAAGTGCAATGCTCACTTTGGAGCCTCATTCGGGATTAATTGAAGAAATTTGAAAATCGCCGGCCGATGGTGCGGTTGTATCAACAACAGGCAGTCAATCGAGGGAGTGAGATCCAAGGTTCTGCAAAAAATACAAATACTAGACTAAAGACTTTAGCGATCTCACTCCCTTGAGGAAGCTGCCTCTTTTCTTGTACAGGTTGAACTTGCCGCCCTGCACGGGGAGCATCTAAAAGGCCCCCAAGTACATGTCTGGGTTTGAACCTGTCCCCTGCTCCGTGCCCGGAGTCTTTCGTCCCTGGCAGATCTTCTGCCTGCCCGCGATTCTCCTTCTTGTCTCCACCCTTGCTCCTCTTCAGGCCGGGGAGAAGATCATAGGAAAAGTCGATTACCACTTCGACGGGAAAATCTCCCGTCCCGTGCTGGAGAACTACCTCGCCCGGAGCGCCACCGTGGCCTCCCTCCTGCACCTGGCCTCCGATGATGACCTCCGCATGATGCAGAATACGGGGGTTAAGTTTGCCGGTCGCGTGATCTGGATGTGGGGCAATGAGTCCCGTATCGACGAGTTGGTTGCGAAAGGCGCCCCTTTTGTCAAACGCCTCCATGAGATGGATCCCGACCTGATCCTGCAGGGAGCCATTTTCGAAGTGGTCACCACCGACGTGAGCAAGATCCGCATCCCGGCCGCGGTGCTTGAGGAGTTCGGACTCCCCGTGGAGCCACGCAATTTCAGTTACAAGGCCATGCTCTATGGCTTCCGACATCGCCATAATCACTGGTATGAGAATGCCTCCGTGCCCGACATGAGTCGCCTCGAGACCAGGATGTGGTTCTTCTATGTGGCCAAGCGGTGGATCGACATGGGGCTCGAGGCCATTCACCTGGGACAGGTTGAAATCATGGACGACTGGGACCGGGATCATCGACACTGGCGGGATCTCATGTCCCGGATCCGTTCCTACGCGAAAAAGCACGCCCGTCGTCACCTCGTTCTCATTGATGCCCATGTGCCCAGCGGAGGAATCGTGCACGCCGGGAAACTTATGTTTGACCTGCACTCCTTCCCTTCCCGTCCCAAGTCCCTGCAGGGACAACCCCACAAGGCCATTTTGGAGAAGGGGTTCAGCGATTCCATCTACGGCCGGAGCAAGGGTGGGTTGTCCCCCAGCGGCTGGCGCTGTGAGTCATTGCCCTACATCGTGGAGATCGACAATTTCGGACCTTCCGATCATCCCGGCGAATACCGCGCCGGTGACAAGATTCACGTCTGGGGGTGGGATGAAATCAACTGGTTCATTAAACAGCCCGAGGACTACCGGAATGAATGGCTCCGTTATGCCTACCAGTGGGTGCGGGAGACCGATCCAAATGGCTTCTTCCAGTTGCCCCTGCGCCGCTTCAAGCACTATACCGCCAGCATGACCTCTCCCAGGGGGATGCGACAGGAGGAAACGATCAAGGGCATCAGGGCCGGCCTTGACCGGAAGCGCTGAGGGCAAAGTCTCAGCGCCACCACCTTGCTGGGGAACTACCGATTTCAGTTCATCCGGCGGGGCGCTGCTGTTACGGTCCCGTATGGAGAGGAGTCTCCCTCCTCGGCACGAAGATGAATGATGTTTACACGGGCTCTATTTTTATCGACCTGATCGTGCTTCTCGTGCTGATGTTCCTCTTTGCCCGGCATGAGGCGGATTGGGAACCCACTACTGCACGCTCCGGCGTCTTCTTCTACTACCTCAATCCGAAGGCGATCATCGTCTTCCTGCCGCAGTTCGCTCTCTGCCGTCTCCTGATGTCCTGGTACTGGGGTTTTAGCCAGGTCCTGATTCTTCTCCTCTTCTTTCTTCCCCTCACTCCCCTTCTCCACCGGTTTTTTTATGTTCCGTGGCGCAAGGCGCTTCTAATCGCAGGATGTTTCCTAGGCTACATGATGGTCATCGCAGTTGCCATTCACAAGGAACGTGCAGCGGATGAAGAGAGCAGCAGGACCGGCCCTGTTGGAGAATTTCGACTGGAGCTTGAGCGTTCCCGGGAAGAAGGCGAGTCCTCCCCCTGAGACACGGCATGGGTTCTTGTCCATCGCCGGGTTCGCGTTACGGTTAGGTTGATGAAGATCCTCATCTTGCTCTGCGCCTGCAATCTCATTCTCCCCTCTCTCGCAGATTCACCCTATCCGGGTTGGAGATGGGTGCGGGAGGATCCCAAGGGGCACCGGATGCGTGACGGAGTGCTCGAACTACGGGCCCAGAAGGCTCGGATCTGGAGCGGCACGGAGGCCCGGAACATCCTGGTCGAGAAAAGTGCGACGGAGGGCAGGACCGCCAGCGTGCTGGTGAGCCATGTCGAACCAGAGACCAAGTACGAGCAGGGCGGACTGCTGGTCTACCGCGATGACGATCACTTCGTGAAATACATCAATGAGTTCATCGAGGGAGACTACTATGTCGTCCTGGCGCGGGAGGTCGGCGGGAAAGGACAGGTGTTTGCCAAGATCAAGGTGGAGGGAAAATCGACTGGTCTGCGGTTGAAGGTCGAGGGGAACAAGGTCGTGGCCAGCTACGCCATGGGAGGAGGCGCCCGGTTCAAGGTTGCCGGCCAATGCGGGTTACCCGGTGCCGGTCAGAGCCACTTTGCTCTCTTTACCCAGGACGGCTCCGATGAGAAAGTGCGCTGGATCCGGTTCCGCAACCTCAAGACGACCGACTAGGGCTGAACCGGCGACAGGTTGAACCAGCTCCTCCACCCTGATTCATCAATCTCCTGAAAGGATTTCCCGACAATGAAACGATACCGACCTGTTCTATTTCTCTGCACCCTGCTCATTGCGTTCGCAGGCCCGACTACGGCCGACGCGAAAAAGCCGAATATCCTCTGGATTGTCGGGGAGAATCTCTGCCTCGATCTGGGGATTTACGGGATGGAAAACGTGGCGACCCCTAATCTCGACAGCCTGGCCAGGAAGGGACAGCGCTACACCAATGTCTATTCCACCTCCCCGGTCTGCGCCCCGAGTCGTTCGGCCTTCATGGTGGGTATGTATGCCACGACCACCGACACCCACCACATGCGCTCGCACCGGGACGATGACTTCCGACTCCCGGAAGGAGTCAGGCCCATTACCCATCGCCTTTCCGATGTGGGCTATGTCACAGCAAACATCAAGATGATCGGGAAGCGTCGCGTGGGGACCGGCAAGCTCGACCTCAACTTCGTGAACGAGGGACCCCTCTACCACACCACGGACTGGGCCAAGCTCAAGGGGGACCAGCCTTTCTTCGCCATGATCAACATGGTGGAAAACGAGTACGACATTTATGATCGTCAGACCTACAGGCATGAGCGGGTCACCTGGGACGGAGAGGAGCAACACCCCCAGGTTGCCACACCCGGGAATGTGACGCCTCCTCCCTACTATCCGGAACATCCCATCGTGAGGGAAGAGTGGTCCCGCTACCTGAATTCCGTTTCCGGCATGGACATCCGGGTGGGATGGATTCTGGAGCAACTGGAGAAAGACGGGGTGGCGGACAACACGATCGTGATCTTCTTTGGTGACAATGGCAGGATGGAACCGAGGGGCATTCACTGGTTGTGGGACTCGGGCATTCACGTCCCCATGATCATCTACTACCCGGAAGGTGTGCCTGCCCCGGCCCAGCACAAGGTGGGAGGGGTGAATGATCAGG
>JAAZXD010000312.1:0-241 GCA_014240355.1 Roseibacillus sp.
CCTGTCGGAGGGTCGGTTTGTGGCCCACCGGATACCCCAGCATTGTTCCCTCGCACCGGGTGGGATGAATGATGGTGGTGAGAATCTTCACCAGGGTGCTCTTGCCCGCTCCATTTGGGCCGAGCAACCCGAAGATTGATCCCTCCGCTACCTGTAATGAGATCCCCCGCAAAGCCTCGACCCTGCCCTTGTAGATCTTCTGTACATTCCTGAGATCGAGAACCGTAGCAGCCATGGACCA
>JAAZXD010000312.1:251-4014 GCA_014240355.1 Roseibacillus sp.
AGTCGGCAGAGTGACGGGCGACTTTAACAGGGCCACTGCCTGATCACCGGTCACCGAGGCATCGCAGATGGCCGGCAAGGGATTGATCATCAGCGGCAAAGAGGACCGGAATCGGGGAGGAATCAAAACTCTCCCTCAGTCGAACAGGGCCCACGAAAGAAATCGCCAACAGGGAATTAACCGCTATTTACAGGTAATTGGTTGGGTTTCCGGCCGGATTTTCTGGCTCTCCACAATTCCTTCCGGTTGCACAACAAGATGACAACCGTTAACCTCTGGGCATCATGAAAGCAGTAGCTCTCTCGACCCTGCTTGGTCTGTTCGCCATCGGCGCGGCATCGTGCCAGGACAGCGGCACCAAGAATACAAGCAAGATTCCCAAGACAAAGATGAAGGAAAAAGCGGTCGACGAAAGAGGAGCTCCCCCCGAAGGATCAGAGACGATCACGCTCGGCGCCGGCTGCTTCTGGTGCGTGGAGGCCGTTTACCAGCAACTGGAGGGCGTCCATTCGGTAGTATCCGGCTATATGGGAGGTTTCGTGCAGAATCCGACCTATGAACAGATCTGCCAGAAGAACACGGGACACATTGAAGTCGTGCAGGTGATCTACGATCCCAAGAAAATCCCAACCTCTGATGTCCTGGCCTGGTTCTGGGAACTCCATGATCCGACCAGCAAGGATCAGCAGGGCGCAGACAAGGGGCCCCAGTATCGCTCCGCCGTCTTCTTTCACTCCGAAGAGCAGAAGAAAGCGACCGAGGCATCCATGAAAGAGGCCCAGAAGATGTTCAAGAAACCCATCGTCACGGAAATCCGCAAGGTCGTGAAGTTCTGGGGAGCCGAGGACTACCACCAGGATTTCTATTTTTTGAACAAGCGGCGAAACGGTTATTGCCGGGTCGTCATTCAGCCAAAATTGCTCAAGCTGAAGCTCAAGGACTGATTGTCACGGGGTGAGCATGACGTGCTGCGGGGCCCTCTGACATCAATTCACCACCCGAAGCCGAAGGGGCCTCCGCACCGGCCACCCAGCGGATTCTCCCCGGGAAAGCTCCTTGCATCCTGCCGTCTGGTATTTAAGATTTCTTAAATGCCTGCCGGATACGAGTATCATCTGGATCATCGCGTAATCGACGCAGCGGCATGGGATCATGTCACCCTCGTCGACATGGAACACTACCTCGAGGAGGCCTCCCATCTCCCCAATGATCTAAGGGGGGCAGTCGAATACCTCGATCTCAGTGAAGTCCTTTCCCTCCAGGTCAGCTACGTCGGAGCTCTCCAGTTGGCTCCCTGGTATGAACGCCTCATTGACCGGGGCATCCGGGGTTCGGTGATTTACGCCCCGGAGGAGGAGATCCACGAACTGGCCAGCACCGTAATCGCGACCTGTTCGATGGTCGGGGGCGGTCTCCCTGACGGCTATCGTCTCTCACGGACGCCGGTCGCATTACGCAATGTTCATCATTTCCTGGAACAGGGGGCCGCTATTCCCGCCGCTCCTGCCGTCCGGGTAGCCTGAAGCAACTGGCCACCGACCCTGCGCTCTAAGGCCCCCCATTACGGTGGGCGGGAGAGCCAACCGGGGATCAGAGGACCTGCTGTCGGCAACCAGACCGAATCCCCGGGAGCAGTTAAAATTGAAGGGGACGCGCTTCCTCCCCCGTCATGAACACGGGGCCCACCACCATGACACCTGGGCAACGAAGGCCCGACTGTCATGCCTCGGGAGGCAGGACCAGCCTCTACCAGTTCTTTATGTCGTCCACGGTTCCGTTTTTTCCGTCAGGACCGATAGACCAGAGATCAAAATCAGGATTTTTCTGGCTGGGATCACCTCTCTGATTGCGGAACCGCCAGGGGTTGCCCCAGGGATCAACCACTTCTACCGGCAGCTCTCCACCCTTCTTATTGATCATATTATGGTTGTTATTATCCGGGTCCAGTTGGTCCGGGAGGTAAACACGAAACGCTCCCTCATCCGGTCGCCCATCCAAGGCACCGTCGTCAGCGGTTCCAACGATCCCGTCGTCACCGACTCCATCCCCGTAGAGCATCCGGTAAAGGATGAGACCGCTCCTCGCTTCCACGTCCTCCTCGGAGGTGGGTGGTAGAAAACCACCAGCGTCATTCTTGTATTCGATGATTTTCAGGTTAAAGGTCGCCAGCTGCGCTTTTGCCCTGTCGACCGCGGCCTTACGCTGAACGAAGGCGGAAACCCCTACCACCATCCCCGAAAGGATGACGATGATCGTAACCACGGTCAGCAATTCAACGAGGGTGAATCCTCTTAATCCCTTGATTCTCTTCGGTTTGAGCGAAATGGTCATTTGGTCGAGGGCGGATTCTCTACTGCTGCATCTGCTGGATAATCTTAATCAGCGGTAGGAACAATGCAAATACAATTGCACCGACAACCAGAGCCAGGAAAACGATCATGATGGGCTCCAGGACCGAAGTCAGGGCGGTCACCGCATTGTCGACCTCATCATCGTAGACATCCGCAATCTTGAGCAGCATTTCCGGCAATTGACCGGTCTCCTCGCCGACATCCACCATACTGATGACCATGGACGGGAACACCTTACTGGCTTGGAGGGGTTGCACGATGGATTCCCCCTCCTTCACCGACTCGTGCACCTTGCTAATTGCCTCTGAGATTACCACGTTCCCCGCGGTCTCCTTGGTGATGTTCAGAGCCTGCAGGATGGGAACACCGGAAGTCACCAGGGTCCCCAGGGTCCGCGAGAAGCGGGAGACCGCACTCTTGCGCTGAATCTCGCCAAAGAGCGGTATGCGCAACTTGACCGTATCCAGGAAGCGCCGACCACCCTTGGTGCGGCCCCAGAACTGGAAGATGAGCCAGACCCCGAAGAGGCTAAAGAGAATCCAGACCGCGTTGGGAAGGATAAAATTTATAGCCATCATGAAATCCGAGAACCCGAAGACCACCTTCGAGATCGTGGGGAGTTGGGCCCCCCCCATGTCTGCAAACATCTCCTTGAACTTCGGCACAATGAACAGCATCAGGAAAGTCAGGATCGCCACCGCAATGAACATGACGATGACGGGGTAGACCATGGCGGCCACGATCTTGTTCTTCAGTTTGTGGGCTTTCTCCTGGTATTCAGCCAGACGGGTAAGCACCACTTCAAGCACACCACCGAGTTCCCCGGCCTTCACCATGTTGACGTAGAGTTTATCGAAAATGCGCGGGTGCTGCGCCAGGCTCTCCGAAAAGGTGGAACCGCCCTGCACGGAATCCGCAATCGAGTTGATGGTCCCGCGGAGAACCTGATTGGGTTCCTGTTTGCCCAGAACGGTCAGGCCTCGCAGCAGAGGCAACCCGGAATCGATCAGCGTTGCCAACTGACGCGTGAAGATCATGAGGATCTTTGGCTTGATTCGTCCGCCCGTCTTTCCCCGGGCCTTCTTCTTGCCGCGGGCCTTGGCTGCTGCTTTCTTCCCGGCCACGCTGAGATTCCCTTTTCCTTCCTGGATCACCTGGGTCGGATAGAGTCCCTGGTTTCGTAGCTGAGCCACCGCATCGGCTTCGGATCCGGCTTGCACGGTTCCGGTCGTCTGCTCGCCCTTGGCGTCTAGTGCGATATACTGAAAGTTGGCCATTGGAGTGATTGTCTAGCGTTAATGGGAGGGTTGGGAAATCTAAATGGTGGAATCTTCAGGATCTACGTGTACTTGAGGACTTCTTCAATCGTCGTGGTGCCCTCGTAGATATTGCGAAGGCCATCTTCCCGGAGG
>JAAZXD010000313.1 GCA_014240355.1 Roseibacillus sp.
CCCTGCGCTCCCAGTTTCCCATCCTCGGGCATGAGGTCCACGGGCACCCGCTCGTCTACCTTGACAACGCAGCCACTTCGCAGAAACCGCAAGCGGTCCTGGACGCCAGCCGCAACTACTACGAGCTGCTGAATTCCAACATTCATCGCGGCACACATTATCTGGCGCAGGAAGCTACCGCCGCCCACGAGCGGGCCCGCGATACGGTAGCCGCCCACCTCCATGCCGAATCCCGGGAAGAGATCATCTTCACCAGCGGCACCACTGATGGCATCAACCTCGTTGCCTCTGTTCTCGGCTACTCGGGCAGAATCGGCCTCGGTGACACCATTGTTATCAGTAACCTTGAGCATCACTCCAACATCGTCCCCTGGCAGATGCTCTGTGAGCGCTCGGGAGCTTCGCTGGAGGTGATTTCCGTTCAGGAGGACGGAACGCTCGACCTGGAATACTTCCACCGCCTTCTCGATGCCCACCAGGACACCCTGAAACTGGTAGCTCTCACACACGTCTCAAATGCCTTCGGCACGGTCCTGCCGGTCCAGGCCGTCATCAAGTCCGCTCATGAGGCGGGGGCCCTCGTGCTCATCGATGGCGCACAGGCCGTACCGCACCTCGCGCTGGACCTGCAGGCGCTGGACGTCGACTTCTATGTCTTTTCCGGTCACAAGGTTTACGCCCCAACCGGCATTGGCGTCCTCTACGGCAAACGCGTCCTCCTCGAAAGCCTTCCTCCCTGGAGGGGAGGCGGCGAAATGATCAAGAAGGTCGCCTACGACGGCACCACCTACAATGATCTCCCCTATAAGTTTGAGGCGGGCACGCCCAATATTGAGGGCGCTATCGCTCTCGCGGCCGCCCTTGACTTCCTGAATGACCTGGGGCTCGACGACCTCCACGAACACGAGCATGCCCTCATCGGGCATGCCGCCAGCGCTCTCTCAGGCATCGAGGGTGTCAAACTCCATGGTCCCCGTGATCGTGCCGGGTCCCTCTCCTTCAACGTGGAGGGCATCCACCACTACGACCTCGGTACTCTCATCGATAAATTGGGCGTGGCCGTCCGCACCGGCCACCATTGCTGCCAACCACTCATGGCCCGCTTTGGCATCACCGGAACCCTCCGGGCCTCCTTTGCCTGTTTTAACGATGAAGGAGATGTCCAGCGTCTCGCACAGGCTGTGGAGAAGAGTGCGGCCATGCTGCGCTGAGAATGCCAGCGCATTCCGGACCATGATTCCCAAATACGAACTTTCGGCGTGCATCCTGCCGCATCCGCGGTTTTCTTCCTCCCCGGATGAGCATCGTGGAAAGACAGGAGCAGTTACTGCAGAATCTTAATATCCTGCATGACTGGACCGAACGCTATGAATACGTCATTGGCCTCGGTCGCAAACTTCCTGAGATGCCCGCAGACCAGAAGACCGATGACAAGCTCATCGAAGGCTGCCAGTCCCAGGTCTGGCTGGACGCCCGCCTCGAAAATGGAGTGGTGCATTACGTGGCTGATTCCGATTCGCAGATAACCAAGGGGATGATCGCCCTCTTCATCCTCCTTCTGAATGGCGAATCACCAGACAGCATTCTGACCGCCGATTTCTCCTTCATGGAGAATACCGGCCTCAAGGAGCATCTGGCCCCCACCCGAGCCAACGCCCTGAACCTGATGGTCACGCTGATGAAGCGACGCGCGCTGGATTTCGCGAGCCCCGCCAATTGAACCCTCCCGAACGTGACTCCACCACGGTATCCAGCAGGATGCCTGGAGCGCATCCGGATTCAGCGTTCCAAAGTGGATCCCGCCTTCTCACTCCCGGTTCAGCCACTGCAGCATGGCCTCCGCCGAACGCACCGAAATACCGGGGATTTCCGCAATCTCTTCCGCGCTCTTCCTGCGGATGCGATCCACTGAACCAAACCTGGAGAGAAGGGCGGCCTTGCGTTTCGGGGAAACCCCGGGGCAGTCGTCGAGGAGGGACTCCTTCATGCGCTTGCGGAGGAGGAGCTCATTGTAGTTGTTGGCGCAGCGGTGGGCCTCGTCCCGAATCCTCTGGAGAAGTTTGAGAGCGCCGGTATCGTGGCTCAGGACGAGGGGATCGCTCTCTCCCGGGCGAAAGATCTCCTCCCGTTTCTTGGCCAGCCCGATAATGGGCAGTTCGTGCAGTCCGAGACGCTGCAACTCGCCGGTCGCCGAACTGAGCTGGCCCTTCCCGCCATCCACGATGACGAGATCGGGCAGGGTGATGGGAGCCCGACCCTCCTGCGCGAGACGGCGCATCGTCTCGACCACACTCTCCTGGCTGTCCCCTGCATCTGGATTGACCGTCGCACCTTCCTTCAGGATGCGCGCGTAGCGACGCCGGATGACTTCCGCCATGCTGGCAAAGTCATCCTGTCCCTCCACTGTCCTGATGCGATAGCGGCGGTAGTTCTGGTTGTCGGGCACGCCATCTACGAATCGCACCATGGAGGCCACGTTGTGGTTGCTGCTCACATTCGAGATGTCGAAACACTCCATGGTGGTGGGCGGCGCGGGAAGCTGCAGAAGATCGGCCAACTCGGTGAGATCGTCGAGAGGCTTCACGGTGGTGGGCACGCCCCGGCCACGGGAGAACTGCCGGGTTGGATTAAGGGTGCGTTCGAGATTCTGCACGATGTCCCGCAGGCGGCCCGCCCGTTCAAAGTCCATGCGCGTCGATGCCTTCTCCATTTCCTCATGCAGCGACTTGAGGCGTCCGCGCCGCCCCTTCCCTTCCAGTAACGCGCTGGCCTGGTCGACCTGCTCAAGATAGGCCTCGCGCGTGATCTTGCCGATGCAGGGAGCGGTGCAGTTGCGGATCACATCCGCGCTGCAGTGCTTGTAATCCTTTTCTCCAGGTTCTCTGGCACGACAACTGCGAAGACCGAACTCCTTGTTGAGCCACGCAATCGTTCCGCGCAACGCCCCCGAGTGAGCAAAGGGGCCGAAGTAGCGCGCGCCATCATCCTTTCTGAGGCGGGTGAGGACGAAGCGTGGCCAGAGATCGCCTGGATTGATCTTGGCCAGGAGGAAGCGTTTGTCGTCCCGAAAGCTCACATTATAACGCGGGCGGTACTGCTTGATGAGCTTGCCCTCAAGGAGGAGCGCTTCCTGCTCGTTGCGTACGAGGTGGATCTCAAAATCCCAGATCGCCTCGAGGAGAGCCCGTGTCTTGAGGTCGGCCTGCTGCTTACGCGAAGGCATGAAATAGCTGGCCAGGCGCTTTCGCAGGTCGCGGGCCTTCCCCACGTAAATCACCGAGCCAAGGCGATCGAGCATGAGATAGACTCCCGGCTGGTGCGGAATCTACCCCAGACGGGATCTCAAGTCAGGACGCTCTGTCATCTCTGGACGAAATTTTAACGCATGGGACCGAGGACGGAAAGAGGCGACCTGTGGGCTCCCAGAAGTAGTTGTGCTCCACAAAAAGAATTACGGGCACCTTGACAGAGGAAGGCCGGCTCATGCCCGATTTGAGGCATTAATTTGGAATCCGGGCTACGGCTCCGGTGCTTGAACGTTCTCAAACAAGGGTTACACTTCCCACAGTTCATGAATCGCCTTTTGCTCTCCGCACTGGCCTTGCTGGCCATTACAGGCGCCGCCCTTGGGGCGGAAACGTCGGAAAATACGACCAAGGTCAACCTGCTGGAAATCATCCGGGAGGGCGGCATCATGATGTGGCCACTCGGGGCCCTCTCTATCGCGACAGTGGTTCTCATCCTCCTCTTCTTCATCACTATTCGCCGCGCCACGGTGGTGAGTGACCGCTTCATGCGGGTGGCCGAGAGTCTCATCCGCAAACGGGACTACCTCGGGCTGGTGGGCTACGCGCATCGGCGGGGCGAGTGCATAGCACGCATTACGCAGAAGACCCTCGATTTTGCCACCAAGAACTCGGAAGCAAAATTCACTGAGATCCGCGAGGTGGCGGAGGCGGAGGGCTCGCGGCAATCGAGCATGCTCAACCAGCGTATCAGCTACCTGGCAG
>JAAZXD010000314.1 GCA_014240355.1 Roseibacillus sp.
CGGCAAGGATGGGAAAACCGCTCCCAGTGAACGGGTGGTCATGGGCTTTATCGGCATCGGCAACCGCGGCCTTGGCGTCATGCAGGCCCACATCAATCACAAGGACGTGCAGGGCGTGGCCGTCTCTGACTGCCATAAGAACCACACGGACCGCAACCGCAGGTGCGGGTCAGCGGGTGGCAAGGAGACCGTGGACAAGAAGAACGGCAACAAGGACTGCAAGGCCTACTTCGATTTCCGCGAACTGTGCGCCCGTGACGACATCGATGCTGTCATGGTCGCTACTCCCGACCACTGGCACGGCATCATCACCCTTGAAGCCCTTCGCAACGGCAAGGACGTCTACTGCGAAAAACCGATGACCCACTTCTTCGCGGAAGGTGTCGCGGTCCACAAGACAGTCGCTGAGAAGAAGCGTATTTTCCAAGTCGGCTCCCAGCAGCGCTCCGGGGGCAATTTCCGCCAGGCCGTCGAAATCGTTCGCAATGGCCTGATTGGAAAGGTGACTCACGTTGAAGTGGGACTCCCCGGGGGCCGCACCGGTCCTGATCGTGACCCGACCCTGAAGGATGCCCCGGAAGGCTACGACCGCTGGTGCGGACCAAGCCCGGTTCTTCCCTACATGGAGGCTCGTCACCACTGGTCCTGGCGCTGGCACACCAACTACGGGCGCGGCCAGCTCATGGACTGGATCGGCCATCACAACGACATCGCCCACTGGGGACTCGGACTTGAGGCTACCGGCGGCGGTGGCGGACCGGTCAGCGTGGAAGCGAAGAACTGGGACTTCAGCAAGACCCCGGATATCTACGACACCGCTTGGCAGTATGATGTCATCTCCAAGTACCCGGGTGACATCGAGGTCAAGATGTCCTCCCGCGTGCGCATGGGAACCAAGTGGATCGGCACGGACGGCTGGGTCTACGTGGACCGGGGCCGACTGGATGCCTCCAACAAGGAGTGGATCAAGGGAGGGTTCAACTCCGGCAAGTACAAGGCCTACAGTTCTCCCGGCCACCAGCGTAACTTCATCGACTCCGTGAAGTCCCGCAAGGAAACCGTCGCGCCGGCCGAGAATGCCCACCGCTCGATCACTCCCGGCCACATCGCCTACGTTTCCCACGAAATCGGGCGCCCCATCAAATGGGACCCCAAGAAGGAGGTCGTTATCGGCGACGACAAGGCCCAGAAGATCCTCTACTCGCTCCCCTATCGCGGCGACTGGAAAATCTAGGAACGCGCCACCTTCCCATCGCGGGGGACACCCTCCGCAACAGGATCTCTCCGGGCTCACCTGCACCACGCGGGTGAGCCCGTTCCCTTGCAGGAAGCTGAACCCCAACCGTCCGCCGAACAGAATTCACGATCGGACCCTTGAAATCCGGGCCTCACTCCCTGACCACTTCCAGGAGTTCAATGTCTCCCTTGTCGATCTCGAGAGAAACCTTGGACACTCCACCCTCTTCCCGGACGGGAACATCCTTCCACTGGCGGCTACCCTTGTCCATCCGACGCACCTTCCTGACTCTGCCCTCGACCGTCACGTCCGCCATTCGCAGTTCCCCGATATCACGATTTCCCACGGCAAGAAATCTTTCGCCCCTGGCTCCCTCGAAAACCCCCATGACAATATGCTCCCCGGAAGGCCGCACCCAGTAATCCCCGGGAGCCTCCCGGGTGCCGGCCGGGAGCGGCGCGGCGTGGTAGACCGCCACCGAGCGGGCCCCAACCAGGCTTGGACTGAAGGCGGCCATGGTATTATTGCAGCGCCCCACTTCCCGCCCGATATCCGAAAGGGGCGGCGGCTCGGTCTCCACCACCTTGTGGATATCGAACATGGTCCAGCCCACCCACCACTTGAACCCCTTGACGCCGTAGGCCAGGCTCATGGAGACAGTCTGCCGCATCTTGATCACGTTGTCGCCATGCACGTGGACGAAGCGAAAGATCGGGATGCCGCCCGCCGCCAGTGACATGCGGCGGTAGTACTCCAGGTAGTGAAAGTGGAGATGGGCCTGGCGCTGCCAGTGGTAGTCGTAGTACTCCAGCATGCGGGGACGAACCGCATCGAGGAAGAACTCAATTCCCCCGTATTGCGCGTAGGTCGTGAAGGCGGTGGGATGGTAGGCGTCAATGGCTTCATATTCCCCCCGCATGGTGCCAAACCGAGGGAAGCTGCCGGGCTTGCGGCGATCACTCAGGTAGTAGCAGATCACGGACTGCTCGTCCTTCAGGGTGTAGGCCGTCCAGGGGGTGACCCCATGCACGAGGAGATAGATTCCGGCCTCTCGCGTGGCCTCAAGATCGGCCAGGCTGCCTTCCAGCCCGTTGAAGTTCATCTTCTTCATGGATGCGAAGAGATTGTCGTGACCGACCCGTGGACCGACCCAGCCGGGTCCCAGGAAAGAGATAATGGCGGGCATGCGGAAGGATCCTGGCAGGATCTCCCTTACCATTGCCGCATACGCTCCGATCCCAAAAACCTCACTCGTCCGCTGCTTGGGATAGACTTCGAGCCGCTCGAGCCTGCCGTTCACGTAGGCCACCTCCACCCCCAGGCCGGTTTCACAGTCCACCCGTGCCACCACATCCTGATCGACCGGCCAGCCAGGCAGAACACACGCACGCTTGCCGGTGGCCACCAGCAACATCGATTGCAACGTGTCCATGAAACCGTCAATGGGATCGCTCTCCGCGGGCAGGTTGGCAAAGGCGCTTCCCCAGAACCGCGGGAAACGGGCTTTCCCCTGCCCCACCTCAAGAGCTGGCCGGGCCTTGGCGAGCGCTGCCGCGATGGCCGCTTCACTCTTCTCCTTCGTCCACGGAACCAGCTCCCGCTCCGGAACTTCCCTGGCCGGTTCACTCGCCGGCTTGAGCGGATGTGGACCCCGTCCGCTGACCGCACTGAGATAGCGTCGCAGGACCAGGGCGCGCGAGATGGCGGCCGCTTCCTCACCGCTGCCCAGGTGGATGCTGCCCCGGTTCCAGAACTTGTTCCAGACGTCCATCTGCCCACTGACGGAGCCATTGACGTCCACCTTGCCAATTCCACCGAGGATCTCATCCAGCTTCTCGACCTTGGAGACCTCCCGCAGCAGGTGCACCTGCAGGTCAAATGCCGTAGCGGGAGCGGGATTCCTGAGTTCCGGCCCTTCTCCCGGTTCCATCCCGTCGCACAGGACCACCAGGGCATGATCATCGTTCCTGGTCCGCAGCCGCTTGTGGTCCTTCAGGGCCTTGTGCTCCCCCTCTCCTTCCAGGTCCACCACGAAGCCAACCGGTTTCGCGGTGCGCAGCTGCAGGTGAAGCACATCGCGATTGGCATCTACAAAAAACGAAAAGACCGGTTTCTCGGGTTGGTCCAGGCTCCTGACGGTGACCTCGCCGAACTTGAAACGCAGGGCCTGATGAAAAGATGGTTCTGCGGTGTGAAACCCTTGCTCCAGCCGAAACCGCACCCCTCCCACCGGGGCAATCCGACCGTCGGCCTTCCGGGCCCCCAGACTGACATGAACGACTCCCTTCCGGTCCGTCCAGACATGGGCCAGCAGGGAGCCGTTCCCAATCGGCATGGCTCCCTCTGCATCTCCTCCCGGCGTCTTCCATATGACATGAGCATCCGAGACCGGATCCGGCGGCCTTTTCACCCCGGGGGGCTTGGCCGGGGCAAGAGCTGCCAGGGCTGCATCACTCAGCTTCTCATCCAGAACCAGGATCTCAGCCGCTCCGGGATTCGGGCCCCCGTGTGAATTGTGGAACCGCAAGGTCAGCTTCCTTACGGGCTGCCTCTCGATTATCACCCGCTGGCCGCCATGCCGTTTCTCGAAGGCACCCTTCGCCACCGACTCGGCCTGATCGTCGACGAAGATCTCATAATCCTTGAAGCATTCCTCCAGCAACCAGGTCGTCCGCCCGAAGTAGACAATCTCCTGCACCATCACGGGCTCCTTCCACTCCAGGACCACTTCACCCTTGTCCTCGGCCACCTCCCCG
>JAAZXD010000315.1 GCA_014240355.1 Roseibacillus sp.
CTGACGCGGGGACGGGCCCGTTTCAACGTGAAGGTCTGGCAGAGCGGATTGAGAGGGCGATTGAGATACCTCCGAACCCGAAAAGTGCAGGATGACTGGAGGGTCCTGCTCGAGGAAGTGGGCGAGAGATACTTTGCGAATGCACAATTTCCGGAAGGGGCCAAGGCGCTGCAGAAGATCGAGTTGGCCGGCGGACTGGAGCGGAATCAACGGGCAGCCCTCCTCTTTTTCTGCGGGGAAGCGGAGGTTTTCGTCCAGGAATTGGCCCGCGCCCTTGGTCCCGGGGCCAACGGAGTGATTCTCAACACGCGCACTGGCACGCGCTACACCCAGATTATCGGTTCTCAGAAAGGGGGGCTGATGGTTGAGAAAGATGGCGCGGCGCTTTCCCTGAGTTGGAAGGAGATCGAACCGGTTTCCCTGCTGGTGCTGCATCGCGTCCTGATCGACGATCCCAACACCGTTGAGAAAAAGGGAGACCGGTTGCTGCAGGCTGTGGCGTTTGCATGGCTCGGCAACCTGAAGGACGAGGCCCGTGGGATGGCCGGGGAGTTGATCGAACGGCGGCCCGATTTCCGGGTGCGGTGGGAGCAGATCCTGGAGGATTTCGGGGAGTAAGGGGAAGCAGGTTGTCCGCGCCACCGGCAATCATTGACAAGATCGATTTTGGGGCGATGTTCCGCCCCGATGTCTGATGATGATAAGAAAAGTCCGGGGACAAGTCCGACTCCGGAGGAGTTGCAGCGCGGTCTACAGGAGCTTTTCGGAAAGATGGGCAACGTCCAGTGGGCCATGCCAGGGATGAATCAGGAGGTGGAGGACGATGAGCCGGAGGTTCCTGATGAGCGGTCCGCTGACAGTGTTTTTGAGTTCAATTACATTCCCCGTGACATCAAGGCGCACCTCGATCGCTTTGTGATTCGGCAGGATGAGGCCAAGAAGGCTCTCTCGATAGCGGTGTGCGACCATTACAATCATGCCAAATACCTCCGCAGTCTGGAGAACGAGCGCGGGAAGCTGCCGGAAGGGATCGAGTTGCAGAAGCAGAACGTGATCGTGGTGGGACCCACCGGAGTGGGGAAAACCTACCTGATCAAGCACATTGCCGAGTTGATCGGCGTTCCCTTCGTGAAGGCTGATGCCACCAAGTTCTCGGAAACCGGATATGTGGGTGGAGATGTGGATGACCTGGTGCGTGATCTGGTGCAAAAGGCCGAGGGAGATGTCGAACTGGCTGAGTTCGGGATCATTTACATCGATGAGATCGACAAGCTGGCCACCCGCAGCGAAATGATCGGGCGGGACGTCAGTGGGCGGGGGGTGCAGACGACCCTGCTCAAACTGATGGAAGAGACCGAGGTGCCGCTCACCAACCCGATGGACATTCGGAGCCAGATGAAGTCGATGATGAGCATGCAGCGGGGTGGTGAGTCAGCCAGGGATACGGTCAATACCCGCCACATTCTCTTCATCGTGAGCGGAGCCTTTTCCGGGTTGGAGAAGGTGGTGCGCAAGCGTCTCAGCGAAGGGCAGATCGGTTTCGGGGCGGATCCGGTGGAACGTCCCATGGACGGGGAGCTTTTCAATCAGGTGGAGACCCAGGACTTCATTGATTTCGGGTTTGAGGCGGAATTCATCGGACGCCTGCCGGTGCGGGTGGTATGCGAGAAGTTGAACGCGGCGGACCTCAAGAAGATCATGAAGTTTTCGGAGGGCAGTCTGCTGCGGCAGTATGAGCGTGAGTTCGAGGCCTACGGAATTCGGGCCCGTTTCGAAGACAGCGCAATCGAGAGGATTGCCGAGCTGGCGGAGAAGGAGAACACCGGTGCCCGGGCCCTCATGACGGTGTGCGAACGTCTCCTGCGGGATTTCAAGTTTGAGTTGCCGGGGACTTCGGTCTCCGAGCTCACGATCACGGATGGGTTGATCGACGGCCGGGAGGAACTGCTTGAGCAGTATCGTGAGCTGGGGCGCCAGGTGGACGTGGAGAAGGCTGCCCGTGAGCTGGAGGTGTTCTGTCGCGACTTCCGGGAGGAGCATGGGGTAGAACTATCCCTGACCGATGAGGCCCTTGCCCAGCTGGCGGAAGAGGCTGCCAGCCAGGGGAGAAGCCTTCTCCAGTTGTGCCGCCAGCGGTTTCGAGATGTGCAGTTTGGTCTGAAGTTGATTCAGAAAAACACGGGCCGAGCGTGCTTCGAGCTGGGCCCGGAGGCCGTGGAGGATCCGGACAATTACTTGAGTGAACTGGTGGTCAGGAGTTATCGTGGTGATGTCGCCGGAACGGAAGATTCCCCGGACGACAGCGATTCCAAAGATGGGTGACATCCCAAAAGAGCAATACGTGGCCCATCGCCATCCCCTCACCGTAACGGCCGTGGTGGGCAGTTTTGCAATGGCGGTCGGCCTTGTGCTGCGCGTTTCCGGGCTTTTGGTGGATACAGAGAAGGCGCTTCTGGTGAGCTATCAGGAAGCCGGGTTCCCCCTGGAGGCAAGCGGGCAACCGTGGTGGGCGATCCTGGTGCTTCTGGTTCTGACTTACGGACTGGCTTTCGTACTTCTGGAGGTGCCCGGCCTGGCTCGGCGGGTTCTTCTGGCGGCAACCTTTCTGGTGCTCGTGGCCGCGGCCTCCCCCGTGGTTGCGCTCTGGGGTGTCTTCTGGAGTCCCATGGTGGCGCTGCTCTGTGCAGGGTGGAGTGCCTTTTGCTCTGCCATGTGGGCGCGTCAGCATCCCATGCCTTGTGAAATTGTGGGTTTGCCGGGTGATGGGAAGGTCATTTCGATCTCCAAGGAGCAGGGGCGGAGGACGGGCTGAGGAGCAGAGAATTCTTCAGGCGGGCGGGACTGTGCTGACAACCGGGCATGGAGGCGTTATTCTCCTTCATGGCCCGGGCCGACTATCCGCAACCAGTCAGCGATTTAATTGAGGAACTCAGACGTCTTCCGGGCGTGGGACCGCGCGGCGCGGAGAGGATAGCCCTGTGGTTGCTACAGAGCCCCAAGGCTCAGCCCAATGGGCTGGCGGAATCGATCCAGGGAGCGGCCAGCCAGGTCACCTCCTGTCCCGAGTGTGGCTTTTTTGCCACCGTGGAGGGATGCCCGATCTGTTCGGCTCAGGGGCGAGACACGGGTCAGCTCTGTGTCGTGGAGCAGGCTACGGATGTTCTTCCCATCGAGCGTTCTGGGGCCTTCAAGGGAATGTATCATTGTCTGGGAGGCAAGCTCTCGCCCCTCGACAATGTCGGTCCGGACGACCTGCGGATCGCATCGTTGCTGAAGCGGATGGGACGTCTCCCGCAGGTGGAGATTATTCTGGCGCTGAGCGCGGATGTGGAGGGGGAGGCCACGGCCAATTATCTGGACGGTCTGCTCGTGGAGCAGGATTGTTCGACAACCCGATTGGCCCAGGGGTTGCCCGCAGGGGGCGACTTGGAACACGCGGATGCGCTCACCGTGTCGCGTGCTTTTGAAGGAAGGCGGTGAGAGAGAATCCGCCTGGGGCCGACTCGGAGAGAACTTCCTCAAGGCCTCACTAGACAAAGAGGTGAACCTTTGTCTAAAAGGGAAATGGCGACGGGATGACGGAGGAAAAGAGACAAGAGTTGTTTCAGGACGCCGAACCGGCGGCGGACGGAGGAAAATTCCGGGTGGTAGCCGGAGTGATGGGGGTGGCGGTCCTGCTGGCAGTTGGCTGGATTGCGGTATCCCTTGAGCGCCTGAAAGACGAGCTAAGCTCCATTGAGCAAGAGGAATCCGGGGAAATGGCGGTCCTGAGCGCTGAGCTTGCGGCCCTGAAGCAGGAAACCGGGAAGGAATTTCACAGCGTGAAGGGAACCCTGAGTGGGATATGGCATCGGCACAAGCCAGCCGAACTGGAGGTCATGGGTTTCCTGGCCTCCCGCAACGCAGAGGAGCGTGAGGCTCTCCTGGCAGCTCTGGGGGCTCTTGATGGTGGCCGGCCTTCGACCAGTGAGGGGGTATTATCTGGTGA
>JAAZXD010000316.1 GCA_014240355.1 Roseibacillus sp.
GATATATGCTAGCAGTAAGATTACTGCACCCTCAACCCGTGCACCGCACCCTGGTTCCTGCACGGGGATGGGTGGAACGTCCTCCTACAAAGATAGCATAATATTGTAATGCACTCGCAGCTCTAGCGCTCTATTATCGAAGGGTAATCACTCCTATTTCCCTATGAGAATCGCAGCAGTAATTGCACTAGCATACTTCATTCTAGCGGGTTGGGTAATATGGCCAATGGAAAGGTACGGCTTTGGCCTTCTAAACGCCTTAATTGCCCTGCTAGTCGGCGTGGTCATTACCCTCTACATCAGAGTAAGGAGATTTTCCAAGCAAATGGCGGATTACCAAAATACAGCCAGCTCGACTGGGGACCGTTCCTCCTTGAACCAATAAGAGGATGCTAGTGATTCACTGAATCCATCGCGGCATAAAAATCGCAACAGGTTTAGAAGATCTCGATGAGAATCGCACTACTAGTCGCTTTAGCCTACTTGGTATTCGTGCCGTTCATCATTAATCTCGTTGATGCCCGTCCCCGTTCTCATTTCTATAACGGGGAAACCCGCTATCGCGGGAAATTGCGTGAGTTCCCTACCAAGGGGGAATACCTGCGTTACCGTGACAAGCGTTACCGTTACAGCCGCGGTGAATTGTTACCGTTTTTTCCGTCTCAGGTCACTTGCGTTTTTTTGATTACTTTGGCTATTCGAACCGGCTGCAGATTAGACGGGGCATCAAGGCATTTGGCAGCCCTCCAAAAAATCAGAGAAGGCAAGGGAGCCAGTGCCGACCAATCCAGTGCCGCAACACCATAATCCCTTCCCCTTGCACCCCAACCCTGTGCACCGCACCCTGCTTCCTGCACCTTTGCAGGCTGTGGCGTGCACCGCACCCTGCTTCCTGCACCCTGATGGGGGCAGGCGGTATGAAAGATGGCCTCCTTACGGCCTGGAGTGAGAAGGCCAGAAGAAAGACGAAGGAACGTGCAGAACCATCAGGGCTCAAATCCTTCGACTTTGAAGTCGTCGATAACCAGACCAGTCTGGAACGAGTCGACATAATCCGCACTGAAGACGATCTCGAAATACACGGTCTTGCCAATCGCCGCGGTGGGAATGTCGTGGGACACCCCCTCCCAATCGAAGCTGCCATTGCCCACATCAGTCTCGAGCACTTCGATCAGCGAGTCGTCTGCGGCGTCGAGAAGGTTGACGGTGGCAAAGTCAAACTGCGGGTCCTCCATGTCCACATAGCGCTGATAGGAGATGGTTCCGGACACTATGCCACTCAGGTCCATGGCAGGCGAGCGGAGGCTGGAAACGATAAACGTGCCCACGGTATCGCTCGCAATATAATTTCCCGCGAGGACCGTCCCCACAGCATTCGGTGGACTAAAGGCGCTCAGAGGACCGAGAACCGCGGTCGGAACACCGAGTTCCCATGAATTACCGTCGGGGCTAACCTCGGTCCAGGGGGCTAGATCGGTGCGATCGTCGAAGTCGTCCTCAATCACCACCACCCACACCGGAGGCTTGGGAAATCCCTCGACCGCGAAGAACCGTTCCGGATCCGCGGGGTAGGGAAAGGTGAGCGTGTTCCGGGGCGGGGTCGCAGTCAGGTTGCCGCTCCCCTCGAAGATCGCCCAGGTGAGCGATTCAGTCGAGAGGCGGGTTTCGCTACGGAGGTTGTAGAGTTCGCCTGCCTTACTGTTCCAGGAGACTTCAAGCAGTCCCGCCTCGTCTCTCCGGACCCGCAATCCGAAGGAATCTCGAGGGGCTTTGGTCAGGTCTCTGATACTATTGCCAGCCAACCAGAGAACTTCCCCGGGTGAGAGGGCGCGCTGGTAAAAAGCGAATTCATCGATGCTTCCGCCCCAGTCAGTGACGTGTCCCCAGCGGTTGGAAGATACGTCGCCCCCGATGGCGATCCCGTTATATGTCAGGGGATTCAACCAGGTCTTTTCCCAGTCCGCTGCAGGAGGGACGGTGCCTCCGAACCGCGGCATTTGCATCAATTCTCCATCCCAGTAGAGCCAGTTGGAAAGGCCGCCAACGGGATCTTCGGTATAAACATAGGCGAGGTGATGCCACCCCCGGTAAGGGCTGTTGTTCCCGCCGGCCACGGGGTAGTTGCGCCGGGGAGTCCCGCCGATATAATTGGACGGAGTGTACCAGGTGCTGCCGCCCATATGGGCTGAGAACGTCGCCTGTTCCCCGGTGGGCATATTAAAGAATCCCGCCCGGTTCACCTTCATTTCGTCAGCGCCCGGAAAGGCCGATAGAATCACCTCTCCCCGGTGGCCTCCCCAGAGAGCGTCACCATCGACCGCCGGGTTCAACTCGATCCATAGGGAGATCGTTCCAGAACCTGGGATGACGTAATCTTCATCCAGTGTCACATGTCCCAGGCTCGCGCCCAGAGGATTGGGAATGTTGCTGACACAGAAATCCCCTTCGTAGCCGAACGCTCCGGGGCGCCAGTGCATGAGCGCTCCAACAGAACCGATGACCCCATCGCCTGTCGGCGCGGCCTCGGTTCCACGTCCTTCATCGAAGAGATAGGCGCGGTCAGGCGGCCCCGGGTTTAGTTCCTGCGCTTGTATTTCGGCAAGACCAAGCAGGGATACTATGACGAGGCTCGAGATGACTGTCTTTGAAACCATGCTGCTGAATTTCCACTAGGTGTCGTTAAGCGAGATTACTGACGGTAATCTCTTTCTGTCGAAACTCCATTGTAATGCCTGCCAGGGGGGTTGAAAGAACCAAGGTCGAGTGGTCCCCCACCCCGCACCCTGTTTCCTGCACCCTGATGCCGGGGTTCCTGGCGGCGTGAGACCAGCCCTCGGCACCAGCAGAGCCGGTCCGTTAGATCTCCCAACCCTTTCGGTATTTTCGCTTGAGAAATGCGTTCGCTTTCTCGTGGTTGGTGAAGCGCATTTGCTTTGAATCCCACTCCAGTTTCCGCTGGGTGAGATCTTCCCGCAGTTGAGCCCTCAGCGCGACCGTCCCTAGCAGCACTGCTTCGGTCATGGGACCGGCCCAGTCAAAGTTCGAGCCGGGCTTGGCTCCGCCCTTGCAGGCATTAATCCACTCCTGGTGATGACCGGGGGATCGAGAGAGTTTTTTTGGTGGCGCCCCGTAGTTCTTGGCCCGCTTCTCGGGATAAAGGTGCCATCCATCATCCCAGCCGCTCAGGAGCACGCCCTCGTCACCTATCAGCAGTATACCATTGGTCCCCATTACGGCCCCGTCTGGCACCAGTTCCGGGCGCGGGGGGCGCAGACCACCATCGTACCAGATTAACTTCACCGGGGCCATTGCTTCCCGGGCGGGAAACTCGTAAGTGATCATCGATCCCACCGGATAGGTTTCCTCATTCACACGCGTGGACGACGCTTCCACGCTGGCGGGAGCGCCCAGCCTGAGGGCGCGGAAAATCGGATCGAAAAAATGGCACGCAATATCGCCGAGGGCGCCCGTTCCAAAGTCCCACCATCCCCGCCACTTGAAGGGTAGGTAGGCCGGATGGTAGGGCCGCACCGGGGCGGGGCCGAGCCAGAGATCCCAATTCAAATGGCCGGGTATCGGAGGCTTGTCGAAAGGACGTCCGACCCCCTGCGGCCAGTACTCCCCAAACAAACCCCGCGACGGCCGGTCCGTCCAGGAATGAGCCTCGCGGATCTGGCCAATCGCTCCATCCATCACGAATTCCTGGACCAGCCGGGTATACTCAGCAGCTTGTCGTTGGTTGCCCATTTGGGTCGGCACGCCGGCCTTGCGCGCGGCCAGGGTCAACCTGCGGGCCTGCTCCACGGTGTGAGTGAGGGGCTTTTCGCAGTAAACCGGCTTCCCGTGCAGAAGCGCAGTCATGGAGGCATGAAAGTGATGGTGGTCCGGGGTTGCAACCACCACGGCATCGATCTCCTTGGACCTCTCGCTGAGCATCACCCTATAGTCCCGGTATTTTTTGGCCTTTGGATGCTTTCG
>JAAZXD010000317.1 GCA_014240355.1 Roseibacillus sp.
TGGGCGGGGGTCGGGATCCCAACGGCGCGGGCGAGGAAGCCTGGAGCACCGCCATCCCGTGGCTCTCGGTGGAGGTCGATACCTATGACAACGGAGCAGGAGAAGGGGGCGTCAATGTGGCAACCAACACCACCGCCCACCCGGATCTGACCTTCATCCCCGGTCGGCCCATTGCCAGTGGAGAAACGCGAACCGGGACCGTGACGATCGCCTGGGACGGCAATGCCGGAACCCTCAGCGCCAACATCACCGGCCTGGTCAACCCGGTTGAGATCGTGGACCTGCCCATTCCGGACTTCACGGCCGACGACTCCTACATCTGGGCCATCAATGCCCGGACCGGGGGAGCGCACGAAACCGTCCTGATCGACAACATGTCCGTCTCCACCACCACTACTGACGTCCACAACTTCGTGGTCTCCAGTGATGACAACGGAGCCAATCTGGACTTCGAGTGGAACAGCTTCGCTTCCGAAGTCTACACCGTGGTGAGCTCCACCGATCCGGCAGCGGACGGCCCACCCGAGACCTGGACCCCCGTGGCCGGACTGCAGAACCTGGGTGCCACCGTGCCGTCCAACACACACAGCATCCCGAATCCGGGCGATCCGCTGCGTATCTACCGTCTCCTGGCCGGGCCGGTTCCGGCCCTCTTCTCCGACGACTTCGAGTCGGGAGCCGGAGACTGGACCGCCCTGGTCAATGATCCCGGTGGCAACACCCAGTGGGAGTTGGGCGCCCCGGTCGGTTCCACCGGGCCGCTTACTGGCGCGGAGGATTCCGCCACCGCCTGGTGCACCAACCTGGGCGATTACGGAACCGACTCCGACATTTCCCTTCGCTCACCTGCCATTGACCTGACTGGTGTGCCCGGAGCGGTCCTGAGCTTTGAGGCCTTCCGGGATGCGGATGGATTCGGCGACACTGCCGAGGTGCGCTTCCTACGCGCCGCCGACCAGGTGCCGCTCGGGGCATCCGTTGCCCTCGACATGACCGCCTTCGACTCCGACTTTGAAACGATCGAGATTCCGGTCGCCGCCGCAGCCATCGGGGAAACCGTCATCATCGAGTTCAACTTCGTCAGTGACAGTAGCGCAGACGCCTTCAGCGGTCTCACCATTGACAACGTCAGCGTGAGTGCCAACTAGGCACCCGCCCAAGTGCAACTCTCACCCTGAGGCGGTGGAGCCATCCGGCTTCACCGCCTTTTCTTTTCCAGTCCCACGCCCCGGATTGGCGAATCCCGGGATGGTCCCGCTCAACCCTCCCTTTCCCTCGGCAGGCGCGCAGTCAGGACCACCGCCGCGCACACAAACCCGGCACTCGCCCACAGACAACCCGACAATCCCGCCCACAGGTAGAGCAAACCGGAAAGCAGCGTTCCCACCAGACGCCCCCCGGCATTGGCCATGTAGTAAAACCCCACATTGAGGGCCACCTTGTCGGAATCCGTATAGGCCAGGATCAGGTGGGAGTGCACTGCCGAGTTCACCGCGAAGACGACTCCAAACACCGCGAGACCAACCAGCACCATCACCACCACCTGAAAGTCCAACTGCACTGCCAGGGCCAGGGCTCCCGTCACCAGGGCCAGCATCCCCACCCACCCCAGGGCGGCCCGCTCCCCGCCACGCTTCAGCAAGCCCGGAGTAGCCGCCTGGATCAACCCGTAGCCGATGACCCACGCCGCCATGAACCCGCCCACCGCGGCAAAACTCCATCCCAGCCTCTCCTTGAGGAAGACCGGCAACCCCACCACAAACCAGATATCACGCGAACCGAAGAGAAAGAATCGTGCCAGGGAGAGGAGGTTGATTTCCCGGCTCTTGGAAAACAACTGGGTGAACTTCACCTTCTCCTTCGACCTGCCCAGATCCTGCCGCAGACTCACCATCCCTCCCACCAGCAACAGGAGGAGGCCACCCGCCATCACCCAGAGTGCCATCACGAACCCAAGCCACTCCAGGAGAACACCTCCGGCGAGGAAGCCCACCCCTTTCAGAGCGTTCTTCGATCCGGTCAGAACGGCCACCCACTTAAAGAGGGCCCGTCCCGCTGTGGCCTCTCCTTCTCCCTCGGGAACAAGTAACTTGACCGCACTCTTCGCGCTCATCTTGGTCAAGTCCTTCGCCACCCCGGAAAGCGCCTGGGCCGCCATCACGTAGCCCACCGAAAAAAGCACCACCCAGTGCTGCTGCACCAGCGATAGGGCCACCAGGGCCACGATCTGTGCACCCAACCCGGCAAAGAGAGTCACCTTCAACCCCACCCTCGACCCGATCCAGCCGCCCAGGAGATTGGTCACCAGTCCACAGAATTCATAAAGCAGGAACAGGAAGGCCAACTGGACCGGCGAGTAACCCAGGGCATGAAAGTGCAGCAGGACCAGCATGCGCAACGCGCCATCGGTCAGGGTGAATCCCCAATAGGACGCCGTGACGATCGTGTAATTGCGTATATCCATCCTCCCGTAGCGTGTTCGAAATGTGCTGATCCCACGCTACGACAAGGAACGCGCCACCCTGGCCGCCAGCTCCATGAGGCGGCACGCATAACCAAGCTCGTTGTCATACCACACCAGCAACTTCAATTGGGTTCCATCGTTCACCATGGTGGCCGGTCCATCCACAATTCCGGAACGGACATCATTGACGAAATCCGCGGAGACCAGGGGCTTCTCTTCAAACCCGAGAATTCCCTTCAGTTCCCCCTCGGAAGCCTCCCTCAGGAAACCGTTCACTTCCGGTGCACTGGTCTCCCGTGCGAGTTCGAAGACGCAGTCCGTCAGGCTGGCATTGAGGAGCGGCAGGCGCACCGCCAGGCCGTTCAGTTTCCCTTCCAGTTCGGGATAGATCATCGTGATCGCGGTGGCCGATCCCGTGGTGGTGGGGATGAGGGAATTGAGCGCCGAGCGCGCTCGGCGGAAATCCTTGTGAGGTGCATCCACCACCACCTGGGTATTGGTCACATCGTGCAGGGTGGTGATCAGGCCGTGCACGATTCCAATCTTCTCCTGGATCACCTTCACCACGGGAGCAAGGCAGTTTGTCGTGCACGAGGCCGCGGTCACCAGGTCGTGCCGGGCCGGATCGTAGAGCCGGTCGTTGCAGCCCATCACAATATTGAGCGCCTCCTTGACCGGGGCCGCCACCACCACCTTGCGCACGCCACCATCGAAATATGGCTGCAGCACCTCCCTGCTGCGAAAGGCTCCTGAACTTTCCACCACCAGGTCAATCCCCATGCCCGCCCAGTCCACTTCGCCCGGGGTCGGCTTCTCGCTGAAGCTGACTTCCTTCCCCTCCACCACGAACCGATCCTCCTCCGCCTGGATGCCACGATCCCAGCGTCCGTGTACCGTATCGTACTCCAGAAGGTGCGCCGCCAGCTTGCAGCCGCCCTTGAGTTCGTTGACATGGACAATTTCGAGGTCCTCGTCGTCCCAGCCTGCCCTGAGACCCAGGCGACCCATCCGCCCGAAGCCGTTGATTCCCACCCGTATGCTCATCGTTGCTCCGTGTTCATGTTTGCTTCAGCAACAGGACTCGGCCTTGCCGAGACGCCTCGAATTCGAAAGACAAAGTTCCGGGCGTCCCTGGCAGCAATCCTCCGTCAGGAAATCCATCAGTTCGCGAAAGCCGGAAACGCGCACTCCATAGAATATCACCCGGCCCTCCCGCTCCGCCTCGATCAAACCCGACCGGCTGAGCTCCTTGAGATGGAACGAGAGCGTCGGCTTGGGTAGTTCCAGCCGCTCCGCCAGCTCCCCCGCACAGAGCCGCCCCAGGGACACCAGCAAACGGAAGACCTCCAACCGGGACGGATGCGCAAGGGCGGTCAGTGCCTGCACCGCTTGTTTTATTTCCATATTTCTAGAAATACAAAAATATAGTCCTGCGGACAAGACTTAATACGGTATCCAGATCGACATTCCACTTGCCGTGAGTTCGCGTGCATTGGCAGAAAGCGATGC
>JAAZXD010000318.1 GCA_014240355.1 Roseibacillus sp.
GTAGCGCTCCACGATCATGAAGTCGTCTACTTCCACCGTGGCGTGAGTGGCGATACGTCCCACATCGTTGCGGGCCAGATCCACCAGCATGACATGCTCGGCGCGCTCCTTCTCGTCGGCCAGAAGGTCGGCGGCAAGGGCATCGTCTTCCTCAGGGGTCCGGCCGCGCCATCGCGTACCCGCGATGGGCCGGATGTCGATACGGTCGTCGATACAACGCACATGCACCTCGGGAGAACTACCCACCAGGGAGAAGTCACCCAACTCAAGAATGAACATGTAGGGGGAGGGATTGACGTGACGCAGGGCACGATAGAGATCGATGGGAGCCGCTTCAAAGGGCGCCTCGAAACGCTGGCTGGGCACCACCTGGAAGATATCACCAGCCCCGATGTATTCCTTGGCCTTGCTCACCATGGCCTCAAACTGCTCCTGCGTGGTATTACTCACAGGATTCGGGGTCACCGTGTCCTGCAGACCGTTGAGAGCCGGGACATGCAGGGGGCGATCAAGAATTTCAATCAACGAGGACACTCGTCCCACGGCCTCAAGGTAGGCTTCCTCCGGAGTGCCATGATCGTCCAGCATGGCATTGGCCACCACCAACAGACGGCGCAACTTGTGATCAAACAGAAGTAACGTGTCCGTGATCAAAAAAACTGCCTCGGGCAATTCGAGATCATCCAGTGGCGGTTCGCCAATACTCGGCTCGAATTGCCGCACCGCATCGTAGGCCAGGTAGCCCACCGCTCCTCCGAAAAAGGGGGGCGCATTCCCATGGGCCACGGGCTGAAAACGAGCCATGAATTTCTCAAGTTCAGCCAGAGGATCGCGCTCGGCGCTGATCACCTCCTCCTCGCTGCCATTCCGAATACGAACCTCCTTGCCGCGGGCCTCGAAAACCCGGCGTGGACCGCTCCCCACGATTGACCAGCGACCACCGGCATCGGTGCTCTCCGCGCTCTCAAAGAGAAACGCATGGCGCCCGTCCCGAATCTTGAGGTAGGCCGAGAGGGGAGTCTCGAAATCCGCGGTCAACTGGGCGTATACCGGCACCACGTTTCCCTGCTCCGCGAGTTCGCGGAACTCTTCAATCGATGGTTTGACAGCCGGAAGGAACAAGGGGCGAGAGCATGACCGGGAACCGTCGAAGCGCAACGGTTAAAAGCCCCCCGGAGGCGCTATCCGATGGCCAGATTCATCTGATTCATGACCCCCGGCGGAGAGCCCCCGGGTGCTCCCTCTTCCATGATCTCCACCCAGCAGGTGGGCGTATCCTGCGAGGCTACGCGGACATCGAGTTGTCCCCCTGATGCCGACGCCCGCATCACGGCAGCAGCCAAATCGGGGCAATTGCAATCGCGACTCAGGTGCCCCAGCACCACCGTCTCCAACCCATGAGCAAGAAGATCCTTCACCAGCTCCGCCGTTTGCGTATTGGAGAGATGACCATGGCGTGAGGAAATGCGCTGCTTGATAGACCAGGGCCGCTTGGTGTCCTCCTCCAGCATTCCCTGGTCGTAGTTGGCCTCCACCAAAAGAGCGCAGACCCCGCGCAGGCGCTCACGCACGAGAGTGGTCACGTGACCGAAGTCTGTCGCGAACCCGACCCGCGCTCCACTCGCCTCACAGACAAACCCAACCGGGTCAACCGCATCGTGCGGGAGGGCAAAGGCCTCCACCGTGATTCCTCCCACCTGGAACGACTGGCTGCGTTGAAAGATCCGCCACTCGATCTGATCGCCCAACCGTTCCTCCAGCAACTCACGGGTGAGCGCATTGGAATAAACCGGTATGGGGCGTTTACGCAGGAATACCTCCAGCCCGCCGGTGTGGTCGCTGTGTTCATGCGACAGGAGAATGCCGTCGATGGAATCGGGATCTACGCCAACACTCTGCAACCGCTGGCAGAGCTGCCTGGCGCTGAGGCCTGCGTCAATCAGGATGGTGGTTTCCCGATCGGTCACTACGACGGCGTTTCCACCGCTACCGCTTCCCAGGACCGCCAGCCTCATACTCCACAAACCTTAAGGATCTTCTTCCTCCGCTGCGAGATTGAATTACATATTTCCCTCCAGTTTTTCAGATATTCCCAACCGCAACACCTGTGCTACAATCAATCTGCTCGTCATTATAGCCGCTTCGCTCATCAACCCTCCTCTTCCTGACAAGCCACCACCTTGAAATCCGTCCATCTCTTCCGCCGGCTTCACCACTTCAAGGCGCTCGTCCTGGCATCCCTGACCCTCGTAGTGCTGGGAGCGTTCGTGGGACTTTACTGGCTGAACAGCCATGGCTTCGCCGGTCGCTGGAGCGAACGCATCGCGACGGAACTCACCCGGCGGGGCATCCACGCCGAATTCGAGTCGGTCCGCTTTTCCCCCACCCGCGGGGTGATCGTCAAAAAGGTGCTTTTTTTCACCGATGAAACCCGGCAGGAAATCTACGCCCGCATCCCCGTCCTGCGATTCGAGGTGGACCGTGGAAAGGCCTTCCGGGGCAAACTCCAGATTCGACGGGCCAACATAGAAAAGGCCCAACTCACGGTGCCGGTGGGCGAGGATCTTTCCCTGCAGATTGATGACCTGACCGGCCGGGCCAGCGTGGACCGCCATAATCGTCTCCGCTTGGAGGCTGACCGGGGCACTCTTGGAGGTATGAAATTCCAGCTGAAAATCGAACTGGACGGCTTCCAACTCGGCAAGCTGCCCGACGGACTCGACACAAAGACCAGCTCCGAGCGCCGGGCCAGTTTCACCAGGGACCTCCTCAAGGAACTGGCCCGCTGGTCCTTTCCCGCGGACGTCCCCCCGCTCCTCCGGTTGCATGTCAAAGGAAGCCTCGATCAACCGACCCGCATCCGCACAACCATTTCCCTCACCGCGGACGAACTCAAGCGACTCGACTACCCCATGGAGGATGTCCATATCTCCGGTGAACTCGACAGCCGGGCCCTGACCATTGATGCCCTGCGCTTCTCGGACGGCGGAGGACAACTAAGTCTGCAGGCACACTATGACCTTGAAGACAGGACCGGCGGATACCAGGGCTCTTCCTCCATTCAGATCACGGACCTGCTGCGAAATGGACTTCAGGACGACTCACTTTCTCAGTTCGTATCCCCCCACGCACCACAGCTGGACGCCCGCGGGAAGTTCGCCCTGGGCGAGGAGGGCATCCGCCTCAGTGCCATCGGTTCCCTGTCCTGCAATCACTTCCGTTTCCTGGATATTCCCTTCGATAAGATCAACACCGAGTTCTCCTGGCAGAATGGCGATATCTACCTGCGGAACCTCATCGTCAAACACGAGACCGGTGAACTGACCGGCGAAGTCAAATTGAAGGATGGCCTCGTTCAATACCGTGCGCGTAGCAGCCTGCCGTTGTCTGCCTACCAGCCGTTCATGAAGGAAAAAGCCGGACTTGAGCGGACCCTAGCAGACAGCAAGTTCACCAGCGAAAGCCGCATTCTTATAGATGCCCGGGGATCCATTCAGAGGAGCAACCTTCGTGACTGGGATGCTACCGGAACCCTTCGTATCGAGAATTTCTTCTACAACGAAGTGCCGATCGTCCTCGCCGCCGCAGACTTCTACATGTCCCCCCTCGACTACATCTTCGACAACGTGGAGGCGGTCTTCGACTACCGGACCCACGAACGCAGGAAAGAGTTCGAGGGCCCGGCATCGGGGACGATCCGGGCACGCCAGGTCCACTTCGACGCCGAGACAGAGCTTACAAGCCTGATCACCCTGAAGGGCAAAGCCTGGCCAGCCCCCCTCCTGCAACTCTTCCTTCCCGACACTGCCCGGCATATCGCGGAGACTTACCGCTTCCGCAATCCTCCCTACCTTGTTGCCAACGGCATCATCGATCACCGCAACCCTGACACGCGCACCGATATGCTTACCGAAGTGACGG
>JAAZXD010000319.1 GCA_014240355.1 Roseibacillus sp.
TGATCATTAACGCTGGTGCCATTCCTGGCGCCATCGGCATGATTGTGAGCGAAGCCTTTCAACCGCGAGCGGCGGTGACCGGGGGCATCCTGGCGGCCTTCATCTGGGGGATGCGCCGGGCCACGTTCTCGAACGAGGCGGGGATTGGATCTGCTCCGATCGCCCACTCGGCAGCCCGGACCCGGAAGCCGGCCTCGGAAGGGGTAGTGGCTCTTCTTGAACCGTTCGTTGATACGGTGGTGGTGTGCACGATGACCTCCCTGGTCATTGTCACGACCATGCAATTCGATGGTGACACCGCTAATTTCACGGTCAATGGCCAGGCCTTTGAGCTGGGCCGTGACGCCAACAACAACTCGGCTTTCGGTATTGGCCTGACGTCAGCGGCTTTCGAGACCGTGAACTCGGGATTCAAGTATCTCCTCTTCGTCTGCGTTCTTCTTTTCGCGTTCTCCACCCTAGTGACCTGGAGTTACTATGGGCTGCAGGCTTGGCAGTATCTCTTCGGAAGGCACTACGCTCTCGAGTTCACCTACAAGGCGCTCTTCTGCCTCATCATCATTGCGGGTGCCTCTGCGAATGTAGGGAATGCAGTCGACTTTTCCGATGCTTCGCTTTTCGCGATGAGTATTCCGAACCTGATTGGGGTTTATCTCATGATTCCGCTCATCAGGCGGGAGCTCGCCAAGTTCCAGCACTTTGCGGAGAAAGTGGATGCGGGATTATCGCTGGAGAAGGCCGATGCCTCCGCCGATGAGGCCTTTCCTGACGAGTAAAAGGGACTGAATTGGAACCATGGCGCGCGAGTACACCCTACAGCGCCCGACCACCACAGGTGCGTCCGGGATCAACTTCGCTGAGGAGCTGAACGACCAGCAACTGGCGGCGGTCTCGTCTCCCCCTGGTCCGGTCCTCGTCATCGCGGGGGCGGGATCGGGCAAGACCCGGACCCTGACCTACCGGGTGGCCTACCTCCTGGACAAAGGCATCGAGCCGCGCAACATCCTCCTGCTCACCTTCACCAACAAGGCTGCCAAGGAGATGCTGGAGCGGGTGCGGGCCCTGGTGCCCCGGGACGTCAGCGAGATGTGGGGAGGAACGTTTCACTCGGTGGGCAACCGGATCCTGCGTCGGCATGCGGAGGAGATCGGGTTCACCAAGTCTTTCTCCATCATGGACCGGGATGACCAGAAATCGCTCATGAACACGGTCATCTCCGGGTGTGAGATTGACACCTCGACGCGGCGCTTTCCCAAGCCCGATGTCCTGATCTCAATCTTCAGCCTGATCGAGAATACCGGGGTCGCCCTGGAGGATCTCCTCGAGGAGCGATATCCCTACTTTGAAGAGTGGAGGGAGGACATCGCACGGGTGGAGGGGCGTTACCGGAAGAAGAAGCGCCAGATCAACTCGATGGATTTTGATGACCTCCTGGTGCTTACCCTCCGCCTCCTGCAGCAGAACGAGGAACTGCGGAGACTCTACCAGAAGCGCTTCCAATACGTGATGGTGGACGAATTCCAGGACACCAACCAGGTGCAGAGCGAGTTGGTGAACCTCCTGGTGGGGGAGCACCAGAGCCTCATGGTGGTGGGGGATGATGCCCAGTCCATCTACTCGTGGCGGGGGGCCGATATGGAAAACATCCTGAGCTTTCCCGAGCGCTACCCCGAAGCGCGGGTCTACCGGATCGAGAAGAACTATCGGAGCGTCCCGGAAATCCTGGAGCTTTCCAATGCTGCCATCAAAGCCAATCATCATCGCTTTGAGAAGGATCTGCAGGCGGCGCGGGAGGGCGGAGCCATGATGCCGGCCCTGGTGCCGCTGGAAGATCCCAATGCCCAGGCCCAGTTCGTGGCCCAGCGCATCCTGGAATTGCGGGACGAGGGAGTGGAACTGGAGGAAATGGCAGTGCTCTACCGGGCGCACCACCAGAGCATGACCCTGCAGATGGAGCTGCGGAACCGGGGCATCCCGTTCCAGATCACGAGTGGACTGCGCTTCTTTGAGCAGGCCCACATCAAGGATGTGGCGGCCTTCATGCGCTTCGTGACCAATCGGCGGGACGAGGTCAGCTTCAAGCGGATGGTGAATCTCCTGCCGGGGATCGGGGGAAAGAATGCCGACAAGCTCTGGCGGGGCTGGGCCGCGACCACCCACGCGACATCGGAGGAGCCGCCGGCCTGTTTTTCCGATATTCTCGACGATCTCCCGGTGCCCGGGAAATCGGTCAGCCACTGGGAGCAGCTTGGCCACACTCTTGATGAACTGGTGACCGAGGAGGGTTTTGCTCGCCCGTCCGAGATGATTTTCAGTGGGCTGGAGGGTGTCTATGACGAGGTCATGCGGGAGTCCTTCGACAACTACGACAACCGGCGTTCGGATCTTGAGGAGCTCATGAATTATGCGGACCGTTTTGACGACATTCTCGAATGTCTGGGGCAGCTCTCACTGATGTCGGCAGTGGATGGCGACCCCAGCGGGAGCAAGGCGGAGCTGGACAAGGAACAGGTCATTCTTTCTTCCGTGCACCAGGCCAAGGGGCTGGAGTGGAAGGTGGTCTTCGTGATTTCCCTGACCGACGGCATGTTTCCCAACGGACGGGTGCTTGATGCGGACGACGAGTATATGCTGGAGGAGGAACGGCGCCTTTTTTACGTGGCCATCACCAGGGCCAAGGATGAGCTCTATCTGACCTATCCCCAGATCAACCCCAAGAGTTATACGGGGGATGTCATCCAGCGGCCCTCGCGGTTTCTGGACGATTGTCCCCAGGAACTGATGGAGGAGTGGCAGGTCGCGGGCGAATGGTGATCGACTCCTGCAGAGATTACCGCCGGGGCTAGCAGCTCCGTCCTCCCTCCGGAAGGGACTCGGTGGAACCCGAAAGGTCTTCCAGCACGCCCCGGGCCCGGGGCCAGGCCGCCACCGCCTCAAAAATGATCCAGAGCTGGAGGGCAATGGTGGCGAGGCCGAGGGCGGCGAGGAGCCACTGGGAGTCCTTGACGAAGGTCACGACGTTCATCGACATCGCGATGCCCGGCAAGATGAGCATGAATAGGGTGGGAATGACGATGAACCAGACCGGGAGTGCGCGACGCCAGAGCCAGAAGGTGATGACGAGGAAAGCAAGGCCCGCGAGGAGCTGGTTGGTGGCACCGAAGAGAGGCCAGAGGAGGAGCCCCCCGGTGCCGGGAACACCGTCCGGCTTGCCTGGCATGTAGGCGAGAGTTCCCGCGACCACGATCGCAAAGATGGTGGCGCCGTGCTTGTTGGTGAGCCACTTGAGGGGGTTGAAGCGAAGTTGTGCGCTGCCGACCGTCTCGCGCGGGACGAAGGTGGAGGCGAGTTCCTGTACCACGTAACGTTGCAGGCGGCAGGCGGTGTCGAGGGTAGTGGCCGCAAAGGAGGCCACGAAGACACCCATGAGTGCGATGGCGAAGGGGGCCGAAAGTCCGAGGGCGGTCAGGAAGTTCGCGGACCCTTCGACGAAAGCCCCGACCTTGGCGCCAAGGCCACCCGCTGCAGCCCACGATCCATAGCGGGCATCGTAGGCCGCACTCCCGAAGAGGGTGCCGTCTGCGCCCTTTGCCCCCAACCCCAGGCCGGCCACGCAGGCGAGGATGACGAGGGTGGCGAGGAACCCCTCGGTGAGCATCGAACCGTATCCCACGAACTGGGCGTCCGATTCGCACTTCAGCTGCTTGGAGGAGGTGCCGGAGGAGACGAGGCAGTGAAAGCCTGAGATGGCCCCGCAGGCGATGGTGATGAAGAGGAAGGGAAAGATCCAGGGAGCGCCCTCGGGGGCCATCCGGAATGCGGGGGCCACGATTTCGAGACTCTGCCGTTCGCCGCCCGCAGCGGGGGCTCCGCCGATCAGCC
>JAAZXD010000031.1 GCA_014240355.1 Roseibacillus sp.
CACCACGTCGCTCTCCAGCCCCCACGAGAGCAGTCGCTTCTGCAGGAAGCGCTGGTTGATCTCGTTGTCATCGATGACGAGGGCCCGCTTGCCATGAAACTGCCCCTTGTCCTCGATCATCGCGAAGGGACTGGATTCCCCCACTACAAGCGGAATGGTGAAACGAAACTCCGCTCCCTCTCCCATGTGCGAGGTGGCGCAAATTGTTCCACACATGCGTTCCACCAGGCGTCTGCAGATGGCCAGGCCCAGCCCCGTGCCACCGAACTTCCTCGTGGTCGAGGCGTCCTCCTGCTGAAACGGCTCGAAGAGACTCTCCGCCTTGGACGGATCAAATCCCACCCCGGTGTCGCGCACCGCAAGCTCAAGGAAGGGCCCCGGGACCACTCGGCCGTTCACGCTCACCACCCCCTTGGAGGTGAACTTGAGAGCGTTCGAGACGAGGTTGAGAAGAATCTGTTTCACCCGCGCCACATCCCCGACCACCACCTCAGGCGTTCCATCCATCATATCATAAGTGAGCTCGACACCCTTCCCGGAGGCCTTGGCGGCATGGAGACCAAGCACTTCCTCGATGCAGTCGGTGAGTTCGAAGTCAACCTGTTCCAGGTCGAGGCACCCGCTCTCGATGCGCGAGAAATCGAGGAGGTCGTTGATGATGTTGAGCAGAAGGTCCCCACTCCGGTGGATGAGACCGAGATTCTCCCTCTGCTCTTCCGTGAGCTTGGAGTCGAGAAGCAACTCGGTGTAGCCGATGATCCCGTTGAGAGGGGTCCGGATCTCGTGACTCATCATGGCCAGGAACAGAGACTTGGCCCGCTCAGCCCGCTCCGCCTCCTCCTTGGCCAGGCTGATCTCCCTGACGGCCTTCACCCGTTCGGTGATGTCACGCACGATGCCGTGCACCAGGGTTCGACCCTCGTACTTCACCCGGCCCCACACCACTTCCACCGGCAGGAGCGATCCATCCCCCCGCCGCAGCTGGGCCTCGCTGCGGCTGTGTCCCGTGCGCTGAACATCGTTGAGAGCGGCCCCGGTCACCTGCCAGTTCATGAGCTGGGAGATGTACATCCCCCGCAGCTGCTCCCGCGAAAATCCGAACATGCGCACCGCGGTGTCGTTCACCTCCATGAAGGCTCCGAAGCCGTCGAGCAGGATGATCCCGTCCACCGAGGCGTTGAAGAAGACCTTGAACTTTTCGTCGTCGCGACCCTGCAACTGCCAGCCCTGCTCCTGAGCACGGCGGCCAAGCTGCTCCTTCACGCGCGCGAGCTCCCCGGCAAATCCCTCAAGCTGCTGCTGGGCCTCGTGGCGAGCAGCCAGCTCGACTTCATAAAGCCGTCGCCATTCGGAGGCCTCGTCCTGGAGCTCGCGTTGGGCCTTCCTCACATTAATCCGTGCCGCTTCAGCTTGTTGTAGACCGACTTCTCCGTGATCTCCAGACGACGGGCCGTCTCCGCCTTGTTCCCGTTGCAGAGCTTCAGGGTCTGGATCAACGACTCCCGTTCCAGGTCGGACAGGGCGATGCCCCCGATCCCGGCCGGAACCCGCCCCGAGGGCTCGCTTCCGCGCACCGCACCCGGCAGATCCTTCAATTCAACAACCCCTCCCTCGCAGAAGGCCGCCGAACGCTCGAGGACGTTCTCGAGCTGGCGCACGTTCCCGGGCCAGTCATAGGCCTGCATGGCCGCGACTGCTTCCCTGGAAAGTTTCACGTTCCGGCGCCCACCCCGTTGCGCGATGCGCTTGAGCATGACGTCACTCAGTCCCCGCAGCTCCTCCAGGCGTTCGCGCAGGGGAGGAACTTCTATAGGAATGACACTCAGCCGGTAAAAGAGATCCTCCCGGAACTGCCCTTCCTTCATGCGCTGCTCAAGATCGAGGTTGGTGGCCGCGATGACGCGGACGTCAGCCTCCAGGTTCTCCTCCCCGCCCAGTCGCTGGAATTGACGCTCCTGCAGGACATTGAGGAGCTTGGGCTGCAGATCGATGGGCAAGTCTCCGATTTCATCGAGGAAGAGCGTGCCTCCCCTTGCCATCTCGATCTTGCCTCGCCGGCGGCGCACCGCACCCGTGAAAGCACCCTTTTCATGTCCAAAGAGTTCGCTTTCCAGGAGCTCACGCGGAAGGGTGGGACAGCTCACCGTCACGAAGGGCTGATCCCCCCGGCCGCTGTTGGCATGAATGTGGCGGGCTAGCATGCCCTTGCCCACTCCGCTCTCCCCGGTCAACAGGATGGTCGAGTCAAGGGAGGCCACCTTGGTGGCCTGGGAAACCACTTCCTGCATCGACTCCGAGTCGGCCACGATTTCCACTGCGGGCCCCCTCCCTCCGATCGCTTCCCGCAGCTGTTCGTTCTCCCGCTCCGCAGCGCGCAGTCGCCGGGCATTGCGGAGAACCGCCAGTAACTCCTCCGGGTCGAAGGGCTTGGTCAGGTAGTCGAGGGCCCCAAGTTTCATCGCCCTCACCGCATCGGACGCTTCGTCCACCGAGGTGAGCACTACCGCCGGCAGGCCCGGATGCTCCTGCGCCAGGCGCTACAGCGCGCCAAAGCCGTCGAGGACCGGCATTTGGAGATCCAGCAGCACCACATCCGTGTCGTCGTTGACGAGATCGAGGGCCTCCGCGCCATTTTCGGCGGACTGCACCGTGAAACCGCCCCGCTCGGCCTGCATCGTCAGCAGGTTCCGCACAGTTTCGTCGTCGTCAGCGACGACCAGATGGGGTGTCTCTTCAGACATTTAGGATATCTTAACTATTCCTGCGGGAGATGCCCACCACAATTTCCCCGGCCGTAATGGCCTGATCCCCCGGAAATCTGCCCGTTCTCCGCGAAAGGGCTCCCCTTGATCCACCCGCCTCTTACTCTTTCCCCGCGGCCCCCTGGTCCATATGGTGTCCGCGTGGCCCTTCTCGATCCTGTCCAACTCGACGCCATGGCCTCCGGCAGGCCCGAACTCCTCCTGCCGATCGTGAGCGACTTTGAAATGCACGGGCGCGGACAGTTGTCGAACCTGCACGCTGCCCTCACCCAGGGCCGCCCTGAGGACGGCAAGAGCATCCTCCATCAACTCAAGGGCGCCTCCGGCACCATGGGCATGATCCAATTTCAGGAACTCTGCCGGGAATGCGAGGAAGAGCTGACCACCGGCCAGATCCCTCCCCGCCTTGCGGAACTCGGCCCCCTCCTCCTCGAATCGGTGGCCGGAGCCAGCGCCCACCTCCGGGGAGAAGTCTCTTAGGCTACACAGCCCGTCAGTCCCCGCCCCTGGCCGCGGCGACCGAGTTCACGGTGGCATAGACGGTCTGACGGATCGGGCTCCCATCGGCCGCCACCACGTCCACCGCAATCTCCAGTGGCAAGTTGACTCGCACCTTCACATCGCCCGACTCCTTATCCCTGGTCGTGCGGTGGATGAGATCCTCCTTCGCAATTCCAGGAATCGTGATCAGCACCCTCCGCTTCCCTTCCAGCTTCACTGCCGCAGCTGGGCTGGCAATCCCCTGCGATGCCTTCTTCTCGTTACTCGCCCGCCCCACCCCGATGTTCTCCCGAATCACCGACTTCGCATCGAGATCACAGGCAAAGGTCAACCGAATCCCCTCCCCGGTGACCTGTGCGCCGCAAACCGCGTGGCAGGAATCACCGGTATATCGCAACCGGTAGATCGCCCCATCCCGGGAGGCCCTCGTATCCCATCCCTTGTGACAGGCTATGTACACCTGTCCATCAACCGGGTTCACCCGGGGACGCATGGCCCCTGAGACCAGGTCATAGGGAAACCGGATCGCAAAGCCGTTGGGATAGGGCGCGACATCCTCGATCAGGCAATAGAACACCGAGCACAAGCTGTAGGAGGTGTGTATCACCGCCCCCCCCAACGGCCCCCAGCCACGCTCCCTGCTCTGGCACTGGCCCCCGCTGGAACTGTCCACCCCCGGGGGAAGAACCACCAGCATCGGGGTAGTGCGCTCCTGCTCGAAGCCGTAGCGGACACCTTCCCTCGCAAGCATGAAGCCATTGAATACTGCTTTCCCGCTCGGATTATCCGCCACCGTGATCCCCTGCGCGATCGAGCCCAGACCATTGGGATTACGAAGATCCCTCCCGATAAAGGACGATCTCTTCCCGTCCGGACTCACTTTCACAACCGCCCCCGTGAGCGGCGATTTATAACCACTCTGGGAATAATAGAAATTTCCCTCCGGGTCACATTGCAGGTCGTAGACAAAAGCGTGGTAACTCGCCCCGATCTCATGGGAGTCCTCGTGGAAACTCTCGTAGTAGTCCGCCTCCCCGTCCCCGTTGAGATCGTGCAGGCGCGTGATGCGATCCCGTCCCCGCACGTGGACCAGTTCATCCACCACCTTCAACCCCAGCGGCTCATACAGACCCGCGGCAAAGCGTGACCATCGCAACGCTCCACCCGGCCCCTTCTCCGCGGTCACGATCCAGACATCCCCGCTCAAGGTGGAAACCGCCATGCGGCCATCCTGGAAAAAATCCATCGCGGAGATGCGCATCCAGCTCCCGTAGGGATTGGCAAAGGGCACCGTCAACAAATCAGCGGCATAACCCTCGAGCGGCTTGCCGGGAGCCACCGCGGTCTGTAATTCGATCGGCCAGCGACGGGGTCCCCCGTCGAGCAAGCTCTGGAGAGGAATGGTTTCACCCCCCGGTTGCTCAACGTCCTCCGGGGAGAGACGAACTGCCAGCTCCGTTGCCTTCGGCGAAGGCGCAATGGCTATCCAGTGCGCGCCATCCGCCCCAGAGACAACCTTCGCCGCACCCTGCAGGGTCTCCAGTCCCACCTCGAGGCGCTTGTCCCGGGCCGCCAGGCAGTAAACCGTTCTAGTCCCCGGCCCCACTTCCAGCACTCGCGTGATCACCTTCCCGCCATTCGACACGCTCGGCAACTCGCGCACCTCACGGCCTCCCACCTCGTAGCCGAGCACCACCCGCCGTCCATGCAGGTGCACTCCCTTGAAACGGAGATGCCCCCACCTGTTGTCGTCGGTCACCTCCGGCGAATCAACCGTCCAGCCGATACGATCCACATCGTGATAAAGCACCTCCCCACCCGGCATGACAGGCCGCCCGCCCTTGTAGCTCGTGTGGTGGGTCTCACTGGTGTCCGCGAGGCTGCCCCTCCAGATCCCGCTCACCGAGAGACGGGCCGCATCATAACAGATGACCTGGTCCCCGGGCAGGTCGACAATCAGGGCCTTCTCGGTCGTGTTCTCGATCTGCGCAGCGTTCCTGTCCTGGATGGAGCCGTAGGCCACGGCGTGCTGCAGGAACGGTCCATAACGCATCCGGGTTCCCCCGCTTCCATCGATCATCCCCGGGGCAACCTGCACCTGGTTTTCGAGCTGGCCCTGCGCGACCCCGTCCGCAGCGGCACGCTCATTCAAGCCTTCGTAGTAGGCCTCGTCGGGCTCAAAATACTGCCCGGGATTCCTCTCCCGGATAATCTCCTCCCGCAGGTGATGCACGACCTCGTAACGCTCCTTCGGGCTCAGCACCGCGTCCCATCGGAACATGAGACCGTTTCCGTAACTGATCGTTTTCCAGAGGGAGTAGGGATCACTTCCAAACTTCAGCTCATCCACCGCAAAACGCCGCGCCAGCGGGTTGACCGCAAGGTCCCCCTCCTTCCCATGGCAGGACGCACAATGCAGGGCATAGAGAGCCCGACCCGCCTTCACCTCACCATCCCCTAACGCCCTGATGGTCTCCTCGTGATCAATTCCTTCCGCGGCCTTCGACCAGCCGGACATCAAAATCGTGAGACAAACGAGGCGGACAATCATTTTGATCGACCCATACGACCGAATGCACGCCTTCTGACAAGCGCAATCCTCCTCCCGCTGCACCTTCCATTTCCCCGCAAAAAAGCCTGCATGACCCCGGGAATACAGGCTTCGGGGGCTTGTTATTGAATTCCTGCCGAAAATAGGCATCTTCCCGCCCCCCTTACATCATGACCCGACAACTGCTAGTCACCCTGGCCGTCCTTGTCAGCCAGTTCCCCTCCCTGCACGCCAACGAAGCCCACCTCCTCCAGTGCGGCCACTGCGCGATGATGGCGCGCCTGCAGGCTCGACAACTGGCGGCCGAGGACAAGGGTAAGGCCCCGCAGAACAGCTACGCGCCCGACCGCTTCGTCGACGTCCGGCACCTCAAGCTCGAAGTCACCCCCGACTTCAAGGAGCGCTCCCTCACTGCCACTGCCATCCTCGACTTCCAGCCCATCGCCAAGCCCCTCAAGCAATGGCGCCTCAACGCGGTGGGCCTGAACATTCACGAGGTCACCTCCCCGCAGGCCATCCAGGCCACCCAGAGCAGCGACAAGCACCTTGAGATCACCTTCGTGGAGCCGGTGGCTGCCGGCACCAGGACCCAGGTCACCATCACCTACGACGTCACCCCCAAGAGGGGGCTCTACTTCCGCACCGCGGAGATGGGCTACCCGGCCGGCGACACCCAGCTCTGGACCCAGGGAGAACCCGAAGATCACCAGCACTGGTTCCCCAGCCATGACTATCCCAACGAGAAATTCACCACCGAGGTGATCTGCCATGTCCCCGAGGGCATGGAGGCCCTCTCCAACGGACGCCTGCTGTCCCACAAGAAAAACGAGGAGACCGGCCTGGTGGCCTTTCACTGGCTCCAGGACAAGGTCCACGTCAACTACCTCGTCACCCTCCTCGCCGGCTACTTCGCCAAGATGGAGGACCAGCACGGCGACCTTCCCGTCGCCCTCTACGTCCCTCCCTCCGAGAAGGACCAGCTGGCCAACACCTTTCAGGACACCATCAGGATCCTCGACTACTTCGAAAAGGAAATCGGAGTCCCCTATCCCTGGGACAAGTACTACAACGCCTGCGCCATCGATTACATGATGGGCGGAATGGAGAACACGAGCCTGACCACCCTGACCTCGCGCACCCTCTTCACCGACGCCACCGAGAACCTGCGCAGCAGCCGCGGCCTCGATGCCCACGAGATCGCCCACCAGTGGTTCGGCGACCTCGTCACCTGCCGCGACTGGAGTCATCTCTGGCTCAACGAGGGCTTCGCAACCTACTACTCGCTGCTCTACGACCGGGAACTGCTGGGCAACGACCACTTCAAGCACGGCCTCCACGGCAGTGCGCGCGGGATCTTCAACCACGACAAGGACACCACCCCCATGGTCCACACGGGCTACAGCAATCCCATGCAGCAGTTCAGCTTCCGGGCCTATCCGAAGGGATCCTGGATCCTCCACATGCTGCGCTCCGAACTGGGAGAGGACCTCTACCGGGAATGCGTGAAGACCTACCTCGAACGCCACCGCTACAAAACCGCGGTCACCCAGGACCTCGTCGAGATCTTCGAGGAACTCAGCGGGCGGTCCCTCTCGCAGTTCTTCGACCAGTGGGTCTACCTCTCGGGCTATCCCGAGCTCAAGGTGCAGTATTCGTGGGACGAACTGACCAGGCAGGCCAAGCTCTCCATCACCCAGGTCCAGATGACCAACGAGAAGCGCCCCTTCTTCCGCTTCAACCTGCCAGTCAAGTTCGTGGTCGGGGACAAGACCGAACTCCGCACCATCGAGATCTCGAGGGAACGTGAGGATTTCTACCTCACCCTCGAGGCCGCCCCCAGGGTGGTGCGCTTCGACCCCGAAGTGACCGTCCTCGCCAAGGTCAACTTCGAGCCCAACGAGAAGATGCTCCTCGCCCAGCTGGCGGACCAGGACGACGTCATCGGTCGCCTCCTCGCGGTCCAGCAACTGGCCAGGAAGAAAAACAAGGTGACCCTCGAACAACTTGGCAGGATCCTCCAGGAAGATCCCTTCTTTGCCGTGCGCCAGGCCGCCGCCGACGGACTGGCGGCCATGCGCACCCCGGAATCCTTCGCCGCCCTGCAGGGTGCCCTCGACCAACCCGACGCCCGGGTGCGCCAGTCGGTGGTGCGCGGCCTCACCAGGTTCTACAGCGACGAGGCCTACAACGCCCTGAAGGGCGTCGCGGACCGGGAGGCCAACCCGGACATCCGGACCACCGCCATCAGCGGCATCGGTTCCTATGCCAGGCCCGAGCTGCGTCCCTACCTCGTTGGACTGCTCCCCTCCGACTCCTACCAGAACCGTATCGCGGGCGAGGCCATCGCCGCCATGCGTAAGCAGGACGATGCCTTCTACGTCGAACCTCTCCTGCGCCACCTCCAGAAGTCGGAAGCCACCTTCCCGAGCCGGGGATTCGCCCAGGCCTTGAAAACGCTGGCCTACCTCGCCCGCCACGAGGACAACAGGGATGCGGTCCGCGACTTTCTCCTCGGGCACGTCGACCACCTCAAAGACTCGGTGGCCACCGCCGCCATGGCGGCCCTCGGGGAACTGCGCGACGCCCGGGCCATCCCGGTCCTCACCACCTTCGTGGCCGCCGACTCCGAGTCCCCCCACGGTAAGGCGGCCCAGTCCGCCATCGACCAGATCCGCAAGAACGAAGCCCCCGGCAAGGCTCCGGCCGAGGTCAACCGCCTCCGCGGCCAGGTCCAGGACCTCGAAAAACAGCTGAAGGGACTCTCCGAGGAACTGAAAACCCTGCAGGCCCGCTTCAAGGAATCCCTCCCGCCTCCTCCAGACAAGGAGCAGGATGCCAAGGAAAAGAAACCGCCTCCTGCCGCTGAAAAAAAGTAGCTCCCGCGCCTTCGTCAGGAAGCGGACGCCCGGTTGCGATACCGCAGGTAGCCCAACACCCCGAAGGCGAGCAGGTTGAAGACCACCAGCCCGATCAGCAGATTTTTGTATCCCGAACCCTCCCGGGTGTCGCCGGCCCCGGACTCCTCTCCCGGGTTGAAGGTCACCACCTCCAGGTTGCGCTGGATGACCTCACTGTCAGCGGTGATCTCCTCAACCTTGAGGATGGCGTCCCAGTTGCGCTGGAAGAGAAGATCGTAACCGGGGTTGCCTTCCTTCACCTGGCATGAGCAGGCCCCGCAGAGATACTCGCAGGCTCCCACGACGAGCTCTGCCGTCGCCTGCGAGGCGGCCATGCCCCCGAAGGTTCGGCCGCGGCCGAAGACCGGGACGATGAGAGGCTCGTCCAGGGCCAGCACCTCCGGTTCCACCAGCATGGTCAAAAAGAGCGCCTCGGCGGTGTCGTCGCGCGACACCACCTCGTTGACGAAGGAAATCTCGAGCGGAACATCGGAACGCAGGATGTTGTCGGGGTCGATGTTGATGTAATCCTTGTTGAGATCCTCCCGCCGGATAATCCCCTCCGGCAGCTCCAGGACCGCGCTGGCCTGCTTCACCCCGTCCTCCAGAACCGCGCGGGCCTTCCGGTCCTTCTCGGGATCCCCGCACTCCACCAGCACCCACACCGCCGAGACCCCCTTCACGAGGTGCTCCCCGCAGCGCTGCCGCAGGGGAGAGTCCAGCATCCGTTCCACGTTCCCGACCGTGGCCTCTCCCACCCAGACCGGCTCCCCGGTCTTCCAGCTCCCGGGCGGCATCAGGACGAGGGTCGGTTCCTCCCCGGCGTGATCGAGAGCGGGCAATGAGATGCGTTGCGCTTCCGTGAGGGTGTCGAGATCGACGTGTTGCAGGCGGAGGTTGATCGCGCTGGAATTCGCCGTGAGGGTTTTCTGGAGCTCGATAAGTTTCTCCTGCAGCTCTCCCTTGAGGGGTCCCCTGGAGGTCACCAGCAACTCGAACTGGTCCGCGGGCCACCGTTCGAGGGCGAAGCGGAAGACCGGGACCTGGCAGGCCAGGACCGCCCCGGCCACCAGCAACCAGCATAAGAGCACCGTCTTCGTCTTCATCCGTTCTCCGATTCTCCCCGGACTGGCCCCACAAGTCGAGGACCCAAACGGGCAAGATGGAAATGCATTGCCTAATGGCGGCCCCTGGCGACACTGCGCGGATGAGATTCAGGCTCCTTCGCCTCACACTGCTGGTGGCCCTACTCTCCCACGGAAGCGCCCGCAGCGAAGACTGGCCGACCTACCGCCACGACTACGGCCGGAGTGCCGCCACCGGAGAGAAACTCCCCCTGCCACTCCGGCCCCTCTGGACCTTCCGCTCGCGCCAGTCCCACCGCACCCCGCTCCAGAAGGGCGAGCTCCACCTCGAAATCACCCCCGAGTTCAACAAGCACAGCCTTTCCCTCACCGCCGCGGGTGACCTGGTCTTTTTCACCAGCGTGGCGGAAGGGCGCCTCGGCTGCCTTGAGGCCGCCACCGGCAGGACCCGCTGGGAATTCGTGGCCGGCTCGGCCATCAACCGCAGCGCCACCATCGCGGGGGGCCGGGTCTACGTCGGAAGCGACGACGGTCACGTCTACTGCCTGGCCGCCGACACCGGCTCGCTCATCTGGAAGCACAAGGCCTCCCCCGCCGAACGCTGGATGTTTTCCTTCAGCCAGCTCACCTCGGCCTGGCCGGTGCGCACCGACATCGTGGTCGACAAGGACGTGGCCTACTTCGGGGTGGGCGTCTTCCCACACGACGGCACTTTCGTGTGCGCCCTCGACGCCAAGACCGGCAAACGCCTCTGGCGCAACGGAATCCAATGCGAAACCCTCAACCGCTGGAGCCTCTCGCCGGTGGGGCACATCTACCTCACGGAGCACAACCTCTACATGCCCATGGACTTCAAGCAGTTCCACTGGGCCCTCTTCAACAGCTACAAGCGCACGGACGGCACCTACGACGCCTGGGCCGGCACGGACCCGGACAACCCGGCCGGCTACGGAGAACCGTTCTATCCCCTTATGGGCGCCATGCACGGCGGGCGCCGCTACCGCGGCAACGAGGCCCACACCGTCGAGATCATCGTCGACGAGAAATCCAAGAAGAAGAACTACAAGCTTGAGGGTCTCTGGAATGTCGAAACCAAGGGCTACCACTGCGACCTCGACTCCGTGATGGGCATCCCCGTCATGCGGGGAACCGTCACCCGCTACGACCCCGACATGTGCCCCGTCATCTACGCCGGCGGCACCGTCTTCAGTGCGGCCTTCAAGAACAACGGGGAAAAGGGCGCGAGCGGGAAACTCTTCGCCCGCCACCCGGACGACGGCAAGGAACTCTGGTCCCACGAACTGGCCGAGTGGCCCAACCAGATCATCGCCGCCAACGGACGCCTCTTCGTGAGCACGCGCGACGGCCGGATCCACGCCTTTGGCGGGGCCGGGGCCACCCAACACGGCACCATCGAGGAAGGAGCCGACCAGGACGTCCTCCCCACCGACCCCTCCCTTACCGCCGCGGCCGACGAGATCGTCCGCATCGCCCGCGAAATCCGGGGCGAGGAACCGGTGGGCGAAGCCCTCGTCCTCGACTGCGAGACCGGGGCCCTTGCCATGGCCCTCGCCGCCCGCACCAAGCTGCGCCTCTACGCCATCTTTGCCAGTGAGGAGAAGGCCCGGACCGCCCGCGAGACCTTCAACCAGGCCGGCCTGCACGTCTCCCGCCTCACCGCCCTCCACCTCCCACCCGGGGACAAGCTCCCCTACACCTCCCGCATGATGGACTTCCTCTTCTCCGAAGGGGCCCTCCTCAGTGGCACCCTGCCCTCCGATCCCGCCGAACTCGCCCGCCTCCAGAAGCCCCTGCGCGGCGTGGCCGTCCTCGGCGGGGCGGACAACTCCGCGAACACCATGCCCCAGTGGGCCACCGCCTCGGGCCTCAAAGACTGGAACATCCGCACCGGGGCGAAGGACACCGCGTGGGCCACCCGGCGCGCCCCCCGCCTGCCCGAGGGAGGAGGCTGGACCCACGCCCTCGGTGACGCTGGCAACACCATGTGCAGCCACGACGGCGTCCTGCGCGCCCCCCTCGGCATCGCCTGGTATGGCCCCCCCTACTCCAGCCGCGGCCGGAAGGGGATCTCCCCGCCCATCATCGTCGACGGCGTCCTCGTGACCCAGTTCCAGGACTACATCCACCACACAATCGCACCGAAGGTCAACTTCACCCAGGGCCACGACCAGTACACCGGGCGCAAGCTCTGGCAGCGCCCCAACTCCATGACCGACACCATCGCGCAACCCGGCAGCATCTTCCAGCGCTTCCTCGAGGTCATCGTCCAGATCGATCCCTGGACCGGAAAGGAGATCCGCCGCTACATGCCGCCCTTCGAGGGGGGCCACTGGAGTGCGATGGCCGCCGAGAGCGACGGGAGCCGCTTCTACCTCCGCTGCGCCGGCAAGAAGGACGACAAGGACTGGGCCTTCATCATGGCCGTCGACCCGGTCACCGGCAAACCCCTCTGGAACCTCGGGGGCCCCGACCAACCCGAACAATGGCCCGCCTGGAACGCCATCGCCGATGGCCGCCTCTACTTCCTGCGCGGCAACGCCGAGGGCGCCCGCCGGGCCGAGGCCATGGCCGCGATGAAGGCCCTCCTCAAGAACATGCCCGGCAAGGACTACCGGGAATTCGAGGCCAAGCTCGAGGAACACACCTACCAGGTCCTGCAAGCCGTCGATGCCGCCACCGGCAAGATCCTCTACGAACGCGGGGTCGACACCTCCAACGCTGGCGGCGGATGGACCCGCAGCGTGGTCACTGGCGGACGACGCAGCTACCAGCCCCACCTCGGCGGAGCCGTCATCGCCCACGGCGGAGTCGTCCTCTTCGCCAGCGTGGCCGGCGCCGACAAGTCCTGGGCGGTCTGGCCCACCGGCGGCTACCAGGCCCGCGCCCTCGCCGTCCACGACGGCGCCACCGGCAAGCTCCTCTGGTACCGCTTTGCCAACTACCGGGCCCGCCCGGTCATGACCAAGGACTACGTGGTGGCCGAACCGTGGGCCTTCGACCTCAAGACCGGCACCCCCAAGACCCGCCAGCACCCCATCACCGGCGAGGAAGCGCAGTGGGCCTTCTGCCGCTACAACAAACAATGCGGCACCTTCGCCGGGTCGCGCCACCTCATGTTCGGGCGCTCCCGCGGCATCGGCTACCACGACCTCCTCGGCGACGACGGCCTCTACACCTTCCTCCACAGCCGGGCCAGCTGCTGGATCGACACCTCCAGCGGGGGCGGGATGATGATCAAGCCGCCCCACGCCATCGGCTGCAAGTGCGAGGTCTCCATGCCCTTCACCGTCGCCCTCGCCCAGGTCCCCCAGCAACCGGCCGTGCCCCAGACCTTCGCCCAGCCCGGGGCCGAACTCCCCGTCCGCCACCTCCACCTCGACCTCGGCGGCACCGGCGAGCGCCGCGACCACGAGGGCAACCTCTGGGTCATCCCGCGCCCCGGCGAGCACCTGCTCCTCCTCCAGTTCAACGCCACCCCCACCTTCCACGAAAACGGTGGGCCGGTCCGGCGCAGCGGGAACTACACCCCCATCGCCAACACCAAGCGCCCCTTCCTCTTCGCCTCCGCCCTGCGCGGCATGAAGGAGTGCCTCATCCCGGTCACCACCCCGGAAGCTGGCCCTTTCCGCTACCGCGTGCGCCTCGGCTTCTCCGCTCTCCCCGGCGACCAGCCCGGCCAGCGCGTCTTCGACGTCCTCCTCAACGGCAAGCCCGTCCTGCGCGACTTCGACATCATGAAGGAAAGCGGCCAGCCCGACTACGCGGTCTGGAAGGAGTTCGAGCTCGAGATCGCCAAGGACCTCACCGTGGTCCTCACCAGCAAGACCGGCACCGGCTCGGTCGACCGCATGCCCCTCATCAGCGCGGTACAGGTGTTGCGGGTCGAGTAACGGGGCTCCCCCACCTGGAATCAACCCCGCCATGACCCTTTCCCGAGAAACTCCTCCCCTCCCGGCCCTCCTCGCGTTCTCCCTGCTGGTCGCCTCTCTCCTCCCCGCTGGCGCCAATGACACCGCTTTCGGCGGCTCCGCGGCCAGCCCCTATCCCGTCCACACCAGGGAAATCCGCATGGTCTCGGAAGACATCACCATCAGGAGTGCTGCATTTGGAGCCTGGCTCTACACCTGTGATTTCGTCTTCGAGAACCTCTCCGAGGATCCCGTTACCATCCTGATGGGGATGCCCTTTTTTCGCATGAGTGAGGGAGAGGAAGACTTCATCGCCAGCCATCCAGCCGATGAGCAAGCGGTCCCAGTAGGAAAACCGATGGTCTGGAACTTCACCGCCACGGTGGACGGGCGATCCGTCCCGGTCACCGAGGGAAAACCCACCGTGAAAGACCTTTCCGGAACCCTTTACAGGACCGCCTACACCTGGCCGATGCGCTTTGACGGTCGCGCCCCCCGGAGCGTCCGCCACGTCTACAAGCCTGGACGGGTCCCCGGGCCAAAAAGGCGCAATCATGCCATCCGGCGCGTCCGCAACACCTACAAGCTCGGCTCCACCGACAGTCTCGGCTCCACCTACCTCGACTACATCCTGAAAACCGGAGCCCTGTGGCATGACGGAAGGATCGGAAGATCCCGCCTC